>USLW01000141.1 GCA_900555605.1 uncultured Clostridium sp.
GAAGCTATAATTTTAATCAGTGTAGATTTTCCGGCGCCGTTTTCACCGATCAGTCCCATGATGCACCCCTGTTCAAGAGAAAAGCTCACATCCTGCAGCTGAAAATCTTCATATGATTTCGATACATGTTCCAATTGTAAAATTTGATCCATATGCATCCTCATCCTTTCCGTAAATGTGCCCTTTGTATCCTGCACCGGCTTCGGCCGGCGCGGCCTCGACCCCAATGCCTCCCCATTATTGTCCGGATTCATCAGGTTGATATAATACCGACAGCATTTCAATCAGCTCCTGCAGATTGAGTCCGCAGGCCGCCGCCTGCTCGGCAGCTTCTTGCAAATGCATCTCAATCATCCGCAGCTTCTGCTCTTTCATCAGCGCCGCGTTCTGTCCCGCTACAAAGCTGCCCTTGCCGGTAATCGAAACAATAAATCC
The DNA here is from genome assembly GCA_900555605.1 of uncultured Clostridium sp. GTDB lineage: Bacteria > Bacillota > Clostridia > UBA1212 > UBA1255 > UMGS1851. The sequence goes on from USLW01000141.1 coordinate 436, forward strand.
GTCCCGTTCCAGTTCCTCATACGCACGCTTTGTGGTAATTACGCTGATGCGTAATTCTTTTGCCAAAAGACGCATGGACGGCAGCGGGTCTCCTGATTGCAGCCGGCCTGTTAAAATCTGATTTTTCAGCTGTGTTGCAATCTGTTCATAGATAGGCTGTTCTCCGGTATTTCTGATGATAATCTCCAAAGCGCGGTCTCCTTTCATATTGTATATGTACATTATATACAATATATACAATATGTCAAGTAAAATCTGCAAGAGATGCTCCCGTAAAATCGCGCAGGGTTCATATTCCTCCCTGAAGCATACAAAAGGGGATGTAAAAAAGTCGAACAAAAGAAAAAAACTTATATAATAAATCCCGGTAAAATCATGATCTGCCATGACTTTGCCGGGATTTTTTTTGAAAAAGGGAGACTTTTCTACAGTCCCCTTATGTCAATATCGTTTTATTCAAAAAATACTTCTTACTTTTCTGTTATCGATACGTTGTCGATGGTTGTCTGGGAATAGTGGCTGAATACCTTAAAATATCCCATAGGTTCATTTTTATAAATATTATTCACATCATCCCAAATCTTTGTACCGGCGCCGTCATAGCATACAATCTTATCGCCTGTCAGATCCGCGCGCAGCAAAAGAACCTGTTCGCCTGCGCTCGTCGTCATATAGAATGCGATTTCCTCTTTGCTGTCTACAACAGATAAGGTATGCAGCTCATCAAACGGTTCAGGCAATATGATCTTGCCGTGTCCGCTCTGCCAATAGTTCCAGTCCGGAAAAATCGGTGCTTCTTTAGAGCCTTCACTGAATGCGATCCAGAAACCGTACGCCTCTTTATGGTACGGAATATAGGCCGGCTCCGGCCCGGTTACACGGCATCCGACAAAGGTACATACCGGATTAAAGGTCTCGCCCGGGGTCTCCCGGTAATTTTTGGTCCGCACATCTATTTTGAATTCCACACGATCATGATCCTCCACGTTATATTCATAATCCGGTGTATATACGAACCACTGGTCGAAAAATGCGCTGCCGTCCCATCCGAGCCACAGCATCTCATCCTGGAACACTGCTCCCGCTGGCTGCACTCCGCCGGCTGAATCGAATAAATAGGAATAATCTGATTCCTCATTATTATCAAAGGATTCCTGATAGGCAAGGCCCGGCGCTTTAGTCGTCGTGGGAGCCTCCGGCGTCTGATCCCCGCCTGTAGGCGTACTGTTTCCCGGCGTCTCGGTGCTTTCAGCAGGAGGAACCGCGGTACCCTTAACTGCCGTGGGCGTCGGATGATCGCCGCCGCTGGTTTCCGCACAGCCCGCCAGCCCCAAAATCATGACAGCGGCAAAGATAAAAAACAAACAAAAATATTTCTGATATTTCATAAAGACTGCTCCTTTCTGTCTATCTATATATAAATTATAAATGGATCACAAATTGATTTACATTCTTGATTATAGCTGATTATATCATGCGCAGAGACGGAAAAAAATGACGAATCATAACGGACTCGCATAACATTTCGTAACTTTTTATTCACAAGAAAGATACAACTTAGAATCGGATCCATAACAGCCGTTTGAAAGCAGCAGCACTGCCGGACCCCGCTGCTTGATTGATGCCGTAAAAACTGTTATACTTCAAAATAAAAAGGGGGTAATCGGGAAATGGATACGGCCTTGCATCCGGAAGAGCTTTTAGAGCCGCTGAACGAAGAAGAGCTGGTGCTGAAACAATACTATTATGCCAAACAGCAGGAAGATACATTCCGGGCATTTTTGGATGAGGTTGCGAAAAATCCGGAGCTTATCAGCACCGTATATATTCCCGAATGCAATAATAATACATATACCGTTTTTACGGAACAGATCATCTTTCAGGGGGAAAATGAAAATATCACGGTCTGCCAGCATCGGCGCTATTCACCTGTTTTTGAACATAAGCATACGATTTTTGAAATCGTATACGTGCTGAAAGGGCAATGTGAAAATACCGTGGACGGCTGCGTCATGTCTCTTCATACCGGAGACCTTTGTATTGTTGCGCCGAATGTCACACATGCGCTGGCGGTATTTGACAATAGTCTTATCATCAATATTTTAATACGAAAGACGACTTTTAATGAAACCTTTTTCAAGCTGCTGTCAACAGACAACCTGCTCTCTTCATTTTTCAACAAGATCTTATATGCCAACGAATTCAATAATTATATTAATTTTCACACGCAGGGAGACGTGAAGCTGAAAACGCTGCTGGACTATCTGATCTGCGAGAGCTTTGTGAATGATCGTTTCAGCAGTGTCTGCATGGAAAGCCTGCTGATGTCCGCATTCAGTATTCTGCTGCGGAATCACAGCAATAATGCCGAGCTTTCCCATACCACGAATCCCAAATTCTCCAAAGTGGTCCATGTCATCCAATACATCCGGGAAAACTATAAAACCGTTACTTTAGACAGCGTCTCCCGTTATTTTAACTATGCGACGCCCTACCTGAGCCGGATGATCAAAGAGGCCACGGGCATGACCTTTTCGGATATTGTGGCGGATATCAAGTACAACAAAGCGGTGATGCTGCTTCTGAACACAGATATGACTGTATTGGAAATCAGCGAGGCCGCCGGCTTTGGAAGCACAGAACATTTTCATCGGACTTTTAAAAAGAAAAGCGGAGTCACGCCTGTGCAGTTCCGTTCTCAGCATCAGAACCCCAAAAATCCGGTTCTCCGAAGATAGGCTCAGCGGTGTGCTTTTTAATACAGTCCTTTTGCTTCACGAACATCATTGATAATCAGAAATGCTTCTTTATCGAATTCGTCCGCAATCCGTCTCAGCGCCGGAAGCTGCCGGTTATATACCACACACCAGAGGATCATGACTTCCTCCTTGGTATACATGCCCTCTCCCCGCAGCCGCGTAACGCCACGGGAAAGCCGCTTCATAATCGCCTCACTGATTTCCTCAGGCGCGGCAGTGATAATATAAATTTCCTTTGCGTAATTTACGCCCGCTTCCACCACATCAATCACCTTGGAGGAAATAAATACCGCAACCGCCGAATAGAGTGCAGCCGTCAGACTGCCGTAGGTCAGCGCAACCACAAACAGAAACAGCACGTCAAAACCTAATACCAGCTGCCCCAGCGTCAGCCAGCTCAGCTTTCTCTGCAGCAATCTGGCAGCAATATCCGTGCCTCCTGTGGTGGCGCCGCCCCGGAGGATCAGTCCTAAACCGATTCCCAGCAGAAAACCGCCGCACACAGCGTACAGCAAAAAATCAGCCGGCGCGCCCTCTGCCGCGCCAAACAGCTGCCCGTCCAAAAGCGGAGCAAGATACGGGGTGACATGGGACACCGCATCGATCATAATTGAAAAAAGTACCGTTCCGACAATGCTTTTTACAGCAAATTGCCTTCCCAGTACTTTATAGCCCGCGGCAAACAGCGGTATATTTAATATCAACGTCAGAATGCCCACCGGCAAAATGCCGTTTGTCACTTTACTGACCACCGTTGCAACGCCGGAAATCCCCCCCGGCGCAATATTGTTCGGAATCAGAAACAGATCCAGTCCGAGGGCAGCGACAATCGCTCCGCATAATACGTAAATCGCCTTTTTCATCACTTCCGGCACAATCTGGCCGCAATCGGCGGCTTAAGCCGCCGTCTGATTCAGAATTCCGCAGCTTAGTCGGGCCGCCTTTGTATCATGCTTCCCAGTTATGCCAAACCTCCATTACATCATCGTTGTCTTCCAAACCGTCGATCAGCCGTTCGATCTGCTCTAACTGTTTTTCATCTGTCAGCGTCACATAGCTTTGGGGAATCATGCTGACTTCCGCTTCAACAAAAGTATACCCTTTTTTCTCCATATTATCACGGACACTTGAAAATACCGCCGGATCCGAGGTGATTTCAAAGACGTCTCCGTCGGCGCTGAAGTCCTCTGCCCCGCTGTCCAGTGCATCCATCATCACAGTTTCCTCATCAAGGTCTCCGTCGTCCTCAATGACGATCATGCCTTTTTTATCAAACATAAAGGACACGCATCCGCTTGTTCCGAGGTTTCCGCCGAATTTATCAAACAGATGGCGGATCTCAGCCGCAGTCCGGTTCCGGTTGTCCGTAACGGTTTCCACGATCACAGCAACGCCGGCCGGACCGTATCCTTCATATATAATCTCCTCAAGACTATCGCCACTACCTTCTCCGGCGGCCTTTTTTATGCTCCTCTGTATATTGTCATTCGGCATATTGGCAGCCTTTGCCTTTGCAATCACGTCCTTCAGCTTGCTGTTGGACTCCGGATCAGGTCCCCCGGAACGTACAACAATCTGAATTTCTCTGCCTAATTTCGTAAAAACTTTTGCCTTCTGAGCATCGGATTTGCCCTTTTTATGCTTGATATTCGCCCACTTAGAATGACCAGACACAAAGATACCTCCAATTACCGAAATAGAATTGCTGTTGCAAAAATCATGCAGCGGTTATTTATTATATAACGAAAGCCGGTTCAAGACAAGTGTCGGCTGCGTTTTCTCCGGCGCCGGACGATCCAAAGGAGGGACAGCCCCGCAATTGTAGCGCATAATACGCAGATATAAACGATCCGCATAGTCTGATACCGGTTCAGGTCCCGGATCTGCTTTTCCGAAAGTTCAACATAAAAATGCGTATTTGTCGAATTCATAACGCCGTCGCGGTTATAGTCGAGCCGCTGAGCCGCGATTCATACTGCATCTGTTCGGCCCCGCTCCCGCCGGCAGAATCCGCAGTCCGATAATAAAACACCTGCAGATGTTCCGGCCTCTGCTCCGCATGCTGCTGTAAAATGTACAGCACGTCATGCACCAAGCCTTTATATTGGTCAAAGGGAATGGCTTTGCCGTGCAGGGACGCTGTAATCCGAAGGGTATTCCCATATTCGGAAAGAGCCTCTAAAGCAGTCTGCACAGTCACTTCCGAATATGCGGTCTTAGGCACGGATATGGAAAACGTCGTTTCAAGCGTTATTTTCGGATCATCGGCTTCCGCCTCATTCCGGTAAGCCTCCCATGCCTCAGCAAAAACCGCCTGCAGCTGCTCTGCGACCAGCGATTCCATTTCCGGACTGCACAAAAAGGTTTTATAATACCCGTCTCTTTTGACAGACAGCCGCACCGCCCGCATTTCAAAGGATCTGCCCTCTGCTTCACACGTATATACGTAGCATTTTTCCGCGATATCATACGAGGTATAGCGGATATGATAATCCTGCTTTCCGTATTGACTTTTCAAATAGCCGGATACGCGCCACGCATTGAACACGTTTCCCGGAAACAGTCCGGCACTCTCAAGCCACAGCAGCAGCACACAAAATGCGGCTATAATAAAAAAGGCAATAAGCAGACGCTTTTTCAGCTTCTGCCTATTGCTCTTTTGGTCCGTATCGATAGATTGTTCCTTATGCTTCATAATTGGCAATCGTCGTAAAATCCTTCAGCTTCAGGCTGGCGCCGCCGA
>USLW01000142.1 GCA_900555605.1 uncultured Clostridium sp.
CCCGCCTGTAAAACCTACGTTCCCGTCTACTACGCAGATTTTCTGGTGGTTGCGGTAATTGATATAAAAATTATTGACAAAAGGAAGCACCGGGTTGAACACGGCGGCTTTAATGCCGGTCTCGCTGATCTGCGCCCAAAAACGGTTCGGCAGCGTAGACATACAGCCGAAATCATCGTACAGCAGCCGGACATCAACGCCTTCCTCTGCCTTCTGCCGCAGCACCTCAAACAGCTCGTCCCACATTTTTCCCTTAGAAATGATGAAAAACTCCAGAAGAATAAATTTTTTGGCCTTTTTGATTTCCGCAATCATGGCCGGATAGAAGGTATCGCCTAAATGATAATATTCCGATGCTTCGTGGCGATAGACGGGAAATCCGGATTTGCTTAAAAATTTTGTGATACGCTCCTGCGCTGGATGCATGTATGCAATTTCCATTTCCGTATCATGATTCCAGCGGTAAAGCGGAATCGTCATCTCCGAGAGAATCGGAATGCGCTTACGCATCTTCCGCGGATAACGGCCGCGGCCCCACATGGCGTAAAAAATAATTCCCATAAACGGGATCACCAGAATCATGGTAATCCATGCGATTTTATACGACGGATTGGATTGATTGTATACGATCCTGATAACGGTAAAGGCAGAGACAATCTGAAACACGATATAAACGGACAGTGCAAATGCGCTCAGGGTATACAGACCCCAAACAAGAAATGCAAGCTGCAGAAGAAAAATGACTGCGGCGGCAATCATACGGCTGAAGCTGCCCTTCCTGCGTTTGGGCAGCTTCTGAAGCGGCATATTTGTTGTTTCGTTATATTCGTTGATCTCTTTGTGCATTCTTTCACCTCGTAGCGTGATTATTATAACGCGGTTTTTTGGTGAAAGCAACTTTCAGATCCGCATTCGGAGCTGAAACAGCGGTGAGCGCGCATACCGCGCTATTCCGGGCGGCTGCCGGCCCGGGCAGTAAAGCCGCGCCACCTGCGGATGCTAAAGACGCAAGCAATTGTGCCCAGCACTGCGGCCGCGGCCCAGCAGATCACCGATGTCTGCCAGCCGAAGGCCTCCGTAACCGCGGCAATCCCATAGGTCGAGATGGCACTTCCGAGATACGTAAAAGTATTCAGCATGCCGGAGACAGTGGAGGTCCTTCCGTATCTGGCAAAATGAGCAGGTACGCGGCTGATCAGCATGAGATTGACGCCATGCATACAGCCCGTAGTGATTCCGGCCAGCAGGACGGAGGTATAGGGACTGAATGAGAAAAATACGGCCAGCAATGCACAGGAGCATGCGCCAAAAGCAAAGATTGCCGCAGCGCAGGTAGCTTCACTGCGGATGATGCGATTGAGCATAGACGCAAGACTTACGCTGATAATACTGAAAATCGGCAGTGCCACGGAGACCAGTACGGCCAGGGAGGTTGACAGGTCATATGTTTCCGAAATATAGGACGGAATCCAGGTAAGCAGTCCGTCCTTCAGAATCCCTTGCAGAACAATTGCAATCGCCATAAAAAAGAGACCAGAAGAAGTAAACAGCTTATACAGAGAGGTTTTATCGGGATTCTCCCGCATCTTTTCTTCCGGGGCGTTTTCCTTTGGGGAGGCAGGCGTTTTCCGATCGGCGGGCGCAGCGGCATCCGCGGTCCGGACGATTCCTGCGCGCCGCCAGTTTTCAATGCGGCGGGTACCCCGCATCCAATTGCATATTACGCATATACAAAAGGCCGCGGCGATCCAGAAGACATAACGCCAATTCAGCACGCGGATGCAGACCGGCGCCAGCAGATAGACTGTGATTGTTCCGGCAGAGCTTGCAATGGAAATATGGACGCAGGCTCTTTTGAACGCCTCGGCAGGCAGAAGGTCCACCATCATACGGACCAGGGGCGGCCACAACATGGACTGCGCAAATCCGTTGATACACCAGATCGCGGTCATCAACGGGACGCACAGCGTGCAGGGCATTAAAATGTTTGTGACAGACGTTATGCAGAGCCCGATGAAGATCAGATTCCGCGGTTTGTATTTATCGCCTAAAAGGCCGCAGATTAATTGCCCGGCGCCGTATGTCACAAAGCTGCCCGTAACCGCCATGCTGGCGGCGGTTTTGGACAGCCCTTCTGCAGAGACGATCTCCGAGACTACGGCGCTGTAGTTGATTCGCGTAAGGTAGCTGGCGAAATAGACCATCCAGCATAAAAAGATGACATATGTCTGGTATTTTCGCTGATCTGTATCTATAGTCATACCAGCTGCCTGCCCTCCCAGCACGGATCCGAAGGGGTTCCGGTCAGCGCGGCAATTGTCGGCGCAATATCTTTGATATTTGTATTTTCTATAATGCGGCTCGGCTGGAAGACAGGACCGTTGAGAATAATCGGAATTTCCATATCCGCGGGCAGCCCCGAGCTGTGGCAGCGGTCATGTCCGCCGTGATCTGCGGTAACAATGAGATGATAATCGGAAGGCAGTTCTCCGCGGACAGACGCAATGATATCCCATACCGTATAGATCGATTCTAAATACGCATCCGTCATCCAGCCCTGCTCATGGCCGATGCAGTCCGGCAGACCGATATACAGAAAGACAAAATCCGGCGCATCTGCGCGGATATGCGCGAGGGCTTCCCGATAAAGCCTTTTGGCCGTGGCCTGATACGTATATACATGACCGGCAAGATAAACGCCGCACATCAGTGCGCCGGGACGCCATAAATCCCGCAGCTCCTCCCAGTCATAGAACACACTGCATGTTTTGCCCGCGCTGTGCAGAACGTCACAGAGCCCGTTCACCGGACGGACCTGGGGGACATAGGTATTGGAGAGAATACCGTGCCGCCCGGGGTCCACGCTGTGAAATAGCGACATATGACAGGGCAGCGTAACAGAGGGCATTACTGTCTGCGCCTTGAGATCATATGTACTTTGTGCGAGAAGCTGGGAGACAAACGGATGCCCGCACAGACTGAGACTATCCGGACGCATACCGTCCGCCAACACCAAAAGTACCTTTTCCTGCATAAATCATCAACCCTTTCGAATTAATTTAATATTATTTGCTTCATATAAATGTGTGATCTTTTCGTCCAAGCCTGCATCCGTTACAAAGGTACAGCCTGCGGAAATGTCACATAGCTTAATCAATGCCGTGGTTTCAAACTTTGAGCTGTCTGCCATTATATATACATGATCTGCGATTTGCATCAATGCCTGCTGAACATCAAGCAGCTCCGGGATATTACTGCCGACGCCGTGCTTGAGAGAAACCGAAGACGGGAAAACAAAGGACTTTGCTACACGAAGACTTTTCAGTACGGCAAGAGCAAAGGTGCCGTAGCACGCATCCTCGCTTCTTAGATATTGGCCGCCGACCATAATTAACTGAAAACCCTCCTTGTTCAGCTTCTGAAATACGCCCGGAGAATTTGTGATGATTGTCAGCTCCTGAAAATGCGTGCGGATCACATCCGCCAGTTCCAAGGCAGTACTGCCGGAATCCATCGCAATAATATCCCGCTCCCGGATTAAATCGACTGCCGCGCTGCACAGCAGAGATTTATTTTCTTTGTGATTTGTCAGCCGTTCCGGCAGAGTAGAAAACGCACACAGCTGATTGACCGCAACCGCGCCGCCGTATACGCGGTCGAGGAGCCGGGCTTTTTCCAGCTGCAGAAGATCTCTGCGCACCGTCTCGATGGAAATATCGAACATTTCCATTAATTCTGCTACGGTTACGGAGCCCTGCTTCTGTATCAGATCCAGAATTTTTTCATACCGTTCACTTGCGAACAACTCCACTCAACTCCACACAAATGCACATTTCGCCTGCATTATAAAATAACCGAAACGCATTGTCAAGACAAAATATCACTGATTTTTATAGGAACGGAGATGCTTTTCATTTTGACTTTTCGGAGATATAATAAAACAATGCGCCGCCGCGCCGCGGAAGCCTTCTGCCCCGGCAGCGCGCCGTATCAGAACAGCTCTGTGCGGAGTCATTTTACATATTTTCTGAAGATTTGCCGAAAAAACAAAAGCAGGGAAAGGAAGCGGAAATTTTTACGATATGGTACAGGATATGACAGAAGGCTCCGTGAGCCGGATCTTACTGAAATTTTCGATTCCTATGCTGATCAGCGCTGTTTTCCAGCAGCTTTATAATATGGCGGACAGTGTGATTGCGGGGCATTTTGCAGGCCGGCGTGCACTGGCGGCAGTGGGCGCTTCCTATCCGGTTACCATGATCTTTATGGCGGTGGCAGCGGGTCTGAGCATTGGCTGCACGGTCGTAATCTCCCGCTATTTCGGCGCAGGAGACCACGAAAATATGAAATCCGCCGTTTTTACCTCCATCCTTTCTGCTTTGGCCATCGGTGCAGTCTTCACCGCAGCCGGTCTGCCGTGCAGCCGGCCGGTTATTGAGCTGCTGAAGACAGATCCGGTCATTATTTCAGATTCGGCATTATATCTGAATATATATATTTTAGGTCTGCTTTTTCTTTTTCTGTATAATATCTGCAATGGAATTTTTATTGCGCTGGGTGATTCCCGCACACCCCTCATATTTTTGATTGTTTCCTCTGTTGCAAATATTTTTGTGGATCTGCTGTTTGTAGCTGTTTTTAAAATGGGCGTCGCCGGCGTGGCATGGGCGACCTTTCTTTGTCAAAGCATCTGCTCCGTATCCGCGCTGTTTTTTCTGCTCAGACGCCTTGCAGGAATCCGGACAGAAAGGCCGTATCGGAAATTTTCTCTGCTTATGCTGAAAAATATCGGCGTTATGGCAGTGCCGAGTATTTTACAGCAGAGTTTTATTTCTGTGGGAAATCTCTGTGTACAGGGCCTTGTGAACAGCTATGGCGTGGATGCCACCGCAGGATACTCTGCGGCGGTTAAGCTGAACACCTTCGCAGTAACCGGTTTTACCACCATGGGCAACAGCATTTCGGCATTTACCGCACAGAATATGGGGGCTGGCAGACCGGAGCGCATCCGGTCCGGATACCGTATCGGTCTGCTGATTATCATTGCTGCGGTGATTCCGTTTACAATCCTTTATTTTTTCTTTGCCCCCGAAATGGTTCGGCTTTTCATGGACCCGCGGGATGCGGAGAATTTCAAAGCCATTGCTGTGGGAGTCGATTTTTTGAAAATCGTTTCGCCCTTTTTTGCCGTCATTTCACTGAAGCTGGTGGCAGACGGCGTGCTGCGGGGCGCCGGCGCGATGCGGTATTTTATGATTGCAACCTTTTCAGACCTGGTAATCCGTGTTGTTCTTTCCTTTGTTCTGCACATTCCGTACGGGACGCGGGGCATTTGGATGTCCTGGCCGGTAGGCTGGGTGCTGGGCTCTGCCCTGTCCTGCTGGTTTTATTTCCGGGGAAAGTGGAAAATGTATTGATCTGTCGCACAATCAAATAAATTATGACCTGGCAATCGTCTGATCCGGAATATATAATGCGGACGGCAGGCAGATCATGGGCCGCGGATATCTTTTCACGGCGTGTTTTGCAGGCATGGAAGGAGGCGTTATCGGGTTCATGTATCTGAGTGCAGACGGCGGCGGAAGCAAAATTGCGATTTTAGCATTTGACCATCAGTGCAATATTATGAGTAGCGGCAGCGGCGGCGGGATTAATCTGAACTTTGATTCGGAGGAAAATGTACGGCGCCACTATCTGGAAGCGCTTGATGGCTGTCTGTCGGGGCTGTGCGCAAACACGGCGCCTGTATTTGAGTGTGTCTACTATTCCCTGGTTTCAAAGCCTGAAATATTTTTGGATTGTCTTACGAAAAGACACATCACGGTCCGGAAACTCCGGCCGCTTGCGGAAGCGTATGCGTATTTGCTGGCGGCGAGCGGAAAACAAAAGGGCTGCGTCGTGCTGGCCGGAACC
>USLW01000143.1 GCA_900555605.1 uncultured Clostridium sp.
CCTGTCCGTTGTCAGGGGCCTATGCTGGCCCTGGTCTGCTGACCGCCTCCTTTTCCATCTGATTTTTTGCCGGAAATGACAATCCGCGAAAATCGACAAAAATCGCCCGGCAGGTCGTAAACCTACCGGGCGACGATTTGAAGCGTTTTGTTGTTTTCTTACATGGTATAGTTCATACTCATAGCCGGAATATTCCCGTGGCGGGGCAAGGCTTTTTTTAAGCGGTAGAAGTGGATTAGATTATAATGATAGTAAAACAGCATGGCGGCGTCCTCCCGTGGGCCGCCATGCCTTTAACTGCTGGGAATGACAGAAAGAAAGCAGCGGCCTTGATTTCTCAAAACCGCCACCAGTGAATATAAATTAAGCGTGAAAATGGGTCTGCCCAGCAGCGGTTTTTTTCTTTTCTGCCGCTGGGCAGATGTTTTTTCTTTAGATACATGATAAGAGGAATTTTTGAAGATTCCATAAAGATTTGAAAAATGGACGGACATAAAAGACGTCCATTACACTATCGGAAAATCAGCAAGGAAGTTTCATAGTAACCTTTGCGCCGCCGGTTTCTTTTGAATTTTCTAAAATAAGCTGACCATTATGTTGTTCCATAATCGAATTTGTAATATATAGACCCATACCAAAGTGTAACTTTGAATTGCGGCTTTGATCGCCCATATAGAACCGTTCCTGTGCGTGGCATAATGCCTCTTTAGAAAACCCCGTTCCCTCGTCTGTGACTGAAATTTCCACGAAACCGTTGTTACTCTGAACATCCACATAAAGCGTTCCGCCTTGCGGGGAGTAGTCCAGCCCATTACTGATAACATTCATAATAGCACGTTCTATCAGCACCCTATCAAATTTCAGCATTTGAGGGAGTGAAACAGTATTCATTTGCAGCCGGATTTCTTTTGTCCGGCATAGTGATTCCATATAACCGAACAAGTGCTGCATGAACGCTGGCAAGTCTATACTTTCAATATGGAGCTGATAACCAACCGCCGCCCGTGATATATCAATCAGGGTTTGAATATATGACTGCATCTGGCCGGAGCTTTCCACGACGTAACCAGCGTATAATCGTTGCTCATCATCAAGATTTGTTTCTGTGAGTAAATCAGCATTTCCTTGAATAACCGTCAGAGGCGTTTTCAAATCATGGGCAAGCGCGGCGATTTGCTCTTTCTGTGTCTGTTCGGTTTTCCATTGCCGTTCTAACGAAATTTTCAGATTATCTTTCATATCTGAAAAAGATGCAAGGACATCTTCAAACTCTTTGATTTTGGCGTGTCCTACTTCAAAATCAAGGTTTTGCTTTGAAACCTCCGCAGTTGCTTCAAAAAGCGGGGTCAGTTGTGTACGCAGGTTCTTAGCAAATCTGGCGGTCAGTATGATAATGACCAGCAGCGAATTTACAGCCATCAGGATAAACGCAAGCGTGTCAGGAGATGGAAAATATTCCGGTAGCCATGACACTGTAAATTGAGAACCAATATAATACCTTAAAACGCAAAATTCGTTTTCCCGGACAACAAGTGCAAACTGCCTCCCCGTAGCATATTCAATATATTCTCCCTTTGCGTACAGCAGGGCAATTTCTTTTTCATCATCGTCCATATTGCTGTAAAGCTCATTAAAGTTCTTGTCCAGAATTAAGTAGCCGCATCCCTGTGGAATCACAACCTTTGTAATATCCGGGGCAATCGTCAGCGTTGGAATGATCTCTTTTACCTGCAATTCACTTAGATTTGCTCTTGTAGCTAATCCAGCATTTACAGCAAGTCCCTCCAAACCAAAAGGGACAATAATTGCCGCTACCAGCATGACAATGAGGGAGATAGCAAACTGGCGAAACAATATTTTCAATGTAGGTTTCTTTTTCACTCCCATTTATATCCTATCCCCCATACGGTGCTGATCGGACTTATTTTGAAATGCTCCAATTTCGCACGAATATTTTTTATATGCGTTGAGATCGTAGAGTTATCGCCTATTCCATCAAACCCGAAAACGGCTTCATAGATTTGTTCTTTTGTAAAAACCTGTCCCCGGTTTTTCGCAAGGTATTCACAGATTGAATACTCGCTTTTGGTAAGGGGAACCGGCTGTTCTGAAACATACAGTACCTTTGCGGAAAGGTCAAATCTTATATCAGGCTCAAATGAAAGTGTGCTGTGATGCTCCCTTTTTTCTCTGCGTAAATGTGCCGCGACACGGGCGCGAAGCTCCTGAATACGAAAAGGTTTCGTAATATAATCATCCGCACCGATGCCCAATCCAAACAATATATCTTCCTCTAATGTCTTTGCGGTCAGAAAGAGAATCGGGCAGTCTACCATATTCCTGATCTGTTTGCAAAACTCAAACCCGTCTGTGCCAGGCATCATCACATCCAAAAGAATGAGGTCATAGAAATGCAGCTTTTTGATGTCTACATCATCCGCATTTTGACAGACTGTTATCAAATATCCATCTTTCCCCAAACTGTTCTTAATCAATTCCAAGATAGAAACTTCATCGTCAACTACAAGTAAGTGGGTCAAAAAATCACCTCCCGCCCCATTATACCACATTGTCGAGGTTACTCATCATTATTTTTAATGTCAGCTTTCCGATATTCATTGTTGATATTTACAGCTACGGCATTGCTTATATCCACATCCACAATACTGTAAACGTAGCCGAAACTGAAATCTTCCCCCGCCACATTTTTGAAGCGTTTCGATACCTGCCCGATTTCTTCTTGCAGTTCTGACATTTCAAGACATTCATCCGTTATGGTATATGTCAGGCCGTTATATGAAATTTCATCATAGTTTGCGGCGTTCAGCTCATAATACGGCAGAGATTCATTTAACGCCTTATTTTTATCGGCGGTATCGCGGAGCGCACCGCAGGCCGATAAGCATATAAGACTTACAAGCACAATTACCACGGCAAACAGGCACTTTTTATTCACTGTTTTTACCTCCCTCCCAACCATGAAACCAAACCAAACTGGCAATCAGCAGACAAACAGTGCAGCATACAGAAATAATCATACCGCTGAAAAAATCGGTTTTTACCTGTGCATACAGTTGGGGGCTATCCCATGCAAGCACAGTGTAATCCATAGCACGAACGCCCCAGGCCCAGGGAATATATTTCCATGTAGCGTCACCAAGCCCTGTTATCATAAGGGCAGCTATTAAACTCCCTGCAATTCCCAATCCCATAGATGCACCTTTTCCGAAGCTCATTCCCACAAACAAATGAATCAGGTAAATGGGAAGCATGGTAATCAACAATAGAATCCCTGCTTTCAGGTAAAGGCTTGCCGGAGCATCCCTATATAGTGCAGCGAATGTTCCTAACGCTAAAAATGTTGCGCCAAAAGCACAGATCATCAGAAAACCAAGTTTACCAATATACGTTGCCATGCGAGATGGGATTGTTCCCAACAAAAGCTGATAATGCCCGGCCTGATTTTCGATCTGAACAACCAGGCCCACAATAATGCCGATCAGAAACGGGAACGCAACGGCCAGCACTTCCAGATAGGCACTGATTTTGGTTGCCAGTTCCCATCTGGATATATGATAGTAACCCGCAAAAATCGCCGCACATATAATCGGAATCATGCTGTGCATATAGAGCAAAATGCTATGTTTACACTTCTGATATTCTGCTTTCCAGCAGCGAACCACAGATACCATAGTTACCCCACCTCCTTTTTCTCAAACCATCTTGCAGTTAAAAATGACAGCGCCGCAAACCAGGCCAGCGAAATGACCAATACAAGTATAATCATCCAAAATGCCATTGCCGTACTCTGATCTGCAACCGGCTCACCATTAGGCAAAATACCTAACACGGAAATCATAAGATGCGGCACCCAGCTATACGGGCAGATCATCCACAAAGAGGTTGTAGCCGTGAAAATCCCTAAAACGCTTCCAAGTCCGGCATTAAGAATAACCGTGACAAAGATACCAACTTTTTTTGATAACCATAAGCACAGCGGAACTTCCCATAGGCTTGCAATGACAATACAAGCTGTTCCGGCCGCAGCCTGCCAAATTCCGATTGTCAGGGGAATTTCGTTGATAACTAATATTGCAAAACCGCCCAACAGATTTAGCGCCAGGAAAATGAAATTCCCCACACAGGAGTAAATACCGGCCACTCCAATTTTTGCTTTCCAGACTTTGTTCTGCGAAACAGGCAATGAAGCAACGGCACGATATTTTAGTTTGCCATTATCCCGCTGTTCAATCAAGGCACAGGTGAGCGTAAGGAATCCAGGATAAAGCAGGATATACCACCAATTATAAGAATTGAGCTGGAACCAAAGAGGGGCAAAAAAGTTCATAAGCGCAGTTACAAACGGGGCCAGAACGATCAGCGTTTTTGTGAAAGTTCTCTTATGCTTTAGGTTCTCTGCCTGAATATATGCCATCTCCATTTAATATCCCTCCTTACCATTTCTGCGAATAACATCCATAAAGAGTTGTTCCAAATCTTCACCGGCGCGAAGCTCTCCCTCATATCCAAGGACGCCGCCAGCAATGATACCCACATGATCTGCAATCTGCTGGACTTCTGACAGAATATGGCTGGACAAAATAACTGTAATCCCTTTGCAGGGAAAAGAGCGAATTAACTCTCGAAGTTCCTCAATCCCTAAAGGGTCAAGGCCGTTAGTCGGTTCATCCAGAATCAAAAGCTGGGGACTGTTCAGCAATGCAATAGCAATACCAAGCCGCTGCTTCATACCAAGAGAAAACTGCCCGGCCCGTTTCTTGCCGGTATTCGTGAGCTGGACAATTTGCAATACCTCGTTAATTCGTGCATCGTCCAGGCCGAGCAATGTAGTTCTGACTTTGAGATTTTCGTATGCAGTCAGATTTTCGTAAAGCGGGGGCATCTCAATCAAAGCACCGATATGCTCCAGATCATTCCGCTTCCACGGGTGGCCGTCAAACTCGATGCTTCCCGATGTGGGGCGCAAAATGCCGGTGAGCATTTTTAAGATCGTGGATTTGCCAGCCCCATTCGGCCCCAGCAGACCATAAACCGAGTTGCGCCGGATGTTCAGTGACACATTGTTTACCGCCATTTGCCCCTTGAAATTTTTGCAGAGGTCAGTCGTTTTCAAAATCATATCCATATAATCAAGTCCTTTCTTTGATTTTACGGATAGCATACCGGGCAATTTTGAAGATTTCATAAAGATTCCCGAAAACAGAATATGAACAATACACCGTAACCGTGGAGCATATCGCAACAAAGCACCAACCTACGCATTTAGGGCCTTAAAAAGCCCTATATTTCAAGGTTTTTCCCGCATAGTCGGCGGGGTATGTGAGTGTTTTATCCTATCCCCGCCATAGTGCCGCTCTAAATGCGTAGAATTTACCAGCAGAAAATCGCCGGTTTCTCTGGCTCCATACTCCCAGATATGGTATCATGGAAAAAATCAATCTGACGGGGGTATCAGGATGGACGGACAAGAAAAGCTGCTGGACTATATCCGGCTTATTCTCGCCGGTAAGAGTCATGAGCACATCGCCATACGAAAAATGCTTACATTTCTCGTAGAGATCAGGGGCAATAAATGAAACAGCTGAAGTGAACGATGTCTGATAGGTTGTATAGAGCTCACCGTAGCGGACGCACGGGAGACCCTGTTGAACTGTTTCGTTCCGCTTTATGCCGCTACCGCGCACAATCTCTCCCAAGGAGCGAATACGCACCCACTCCCACGAATCGGGGATGTCAAACGGTACCTCATCCGCCAGCGACCGCACTTCATCGCCGATTTTCTCATAAGGAGTATTATAAGAAACTGGCCATTACTTGAAGAAAAGCATATTATTTGATATTATAAAGAAAATAGGAGTCTTGTAATAGAAAGGAGCACAGCATGG
>USLW01000144.1 GCA_900555605.1 uncultured Clostridium sp.
GCTGCTCCCGGATTCCGCGGCAGCCTCCGCTTCCGGCCTTCCGTTTGTATGCAGAACGAAAAAGGAGGGGAAGGCCTATTTTGCACAGCTCAGACACTGCATTGCGCCAACCGTTTTTCCACCATATCTATGTTGAAGAGGGCGCGTATTCCTATCCTTTTACACAAACGCTGCTTGCGCGGTTTACAAAAGCCGCGGGAGTGCCTATTTTACATTATAAAGACGTATTCTGCCGGGGACATCAGGATATTTTACGCGAAAAACAGAGTCCTGCGCTGATTCTGGCCGTAAAATCAGCCCCCTTTCTGTATCCGGGCGCGCCGGTCTGCCAGGATTTTGGAAATGCAGGCTTTTATTACACCTCCTGTGTGATGAATTGTATATATGACTGCGCTTACTGTTATCTGCAGGGCATGTATCCTTCGGGTCATATTGTGATCTTTGTAAATCTTGAGGACTATCTGCGGGAGGCAGAGGCTTTTTCTGCCCGCAATCCGCTGTATCTGTGCGTTTCCTATGACACGGATCTGCTGGCAATGGAACCGCTTCTCGGATTTGTGCGGGAATGGAGCGCCCTGGCGGCCCGCTGCCCCGGCCTGACGCTGGAGATTCGGACAAAAGCAGCGCCGGTGCCGTTTCCGGACACGCTGCCGGTACTCGGCAATGTGATTTATGCCTGGACGCTGTCTCCGCAGAAGAT
Source organism: uncultured Clostridium sp. (assembly GCA_900555605.1). Classification (GTDB taxonomy): domain Bacteria; phylum Bacillota; class Clostridia; order UBA1212; family UBA1255; genus UMGS1851. The sequence continues at coordinate 701 of USLW01000144.1, forward strand.
CATTGATGCATATGAAAAGCGGACGCCGTCGCTGGACAGGCGTCTTGCCAGCGCAGCATGCGCCGCGGCACAGGGAAGACGCATCCGCTTTTGCTTTGATCCCGTGCTGCGTGTGGAAAATTGGCAGACGCTGTACGAAGATCTTGTGCGGCAGGCTTTTGCGGCAATGCCCCCCGGAAGCGTAACGGATGCCGGAATCGGCGTGTTCCGTGTGTCGCAGGCATATATCAATCAAATGCGCAGAACGCGGCCCGGCTGCCCGCTGGTTCAGTTTCCGTTTGCACTGCAGGACGGCATCTGCTGCTATCCGGACAGCGGAGAGATGTGCGACTTCATGCGCCGGCAGCTGCGGCGCTATTTGCCGGATCGGCAGATCTTCGGCTGATCCTTACAGCAGCTGCGGAAATATCCCGCGGCAATATCATCACGTTATCCTTCCGGACCCGTTCCGGAAAATACAAATCGGAGGTTTTTATGTATTTCGATCATTCTGTTTATTGGATTCTGGCTTCTGCCTCTCCGCGCCGCAGAGAATTGATGGCGCTGCTCACAGAGCATTTTACCTGTCTGCCTCCCGAACGGGAAGAACACATATTGCATACCGCTCCCTATGAGGCGGCAGCCGCGCTTTCTGCGGCAAAGGCAGAAGAACTCGGAGAAACGTATGAAGCGCGGCTTGCCGCGCTCCCGCCGCGCCGGCCGGAGGCTGCGCTGGTGATTATCGGCGCGGATACCGTGGTATCCTGTGAAGGCCAGATTTTCGGAAAGCCGCGGGATGCCGCGTATGCGGCGGAAATGCTCCGGATGCTGCGGGGACGCACCCATGAGGTTTATACCGGCGTTACCCTGCTGCTGGCAGAACCCGGCTGCCGTACAGCGGATGCTTATCAAAAAACATTTTCAGAGGTTACCCGGGTTACGGTGGCAGCGGACCTGACGGATGCGGACATTGCTGCCTATATTGCCTCCGGAGAGCCCATGGATAAGGCCGGCGCCTACGGCGTGCAGGGAGCCTTTGCCAAATACGTCTGCGGGATTGAGGGCGATTACTATAATGTTGTGGGTTTTCCGGTCTGCAGAGTCAGACGGGAGCTGCAGCAGATGCGGAAAACGGTTTTTTCCCGCTGACAGCGATCCTTGAAAAAATTTCTTGACTTTATCGTGGTAAAGCGCTAACATAGTAAAACGCATGGAGCCTGCCGGCGGCCGGCTCCATGGGGTACATATCGCATTGAAGGAGAGAAATGAAGATGAAGAAGGTATTGGCATTTATTTTTGCGGCATTGATGTGCGTGTCTTTGTTTGCCGGCTGCGCGGAGCAGAAAGAGGACTGGGCATATATTGAAGACAAGGGTGAACTGATCATCGGCATTACGCTGTTTGCGCCGATGAACTATAAAGACGCCGAGGGCGAACTGACAGGCTTTGAAACCGAGTTTGCAAAGGCTGTTTGCGAAGAGCTGGGATTGAAGGCAAAATTCCAGGTGATCGAATGGAGTGCTAAGGAAACGGAATTGAATTCGAAAAATATTGACTGCATTTGGAACGGCATGACCATTGACGATGACAGAAGGGCAAACATGGCTATCAGCGTGCCGTATATGAAGAATCAGCAGGTGATGGTGGTCCGGCAGGAGAATGCGGACAAATATACGGATGCGGCAAGCCTCAAGGATGCAGTGGTAGTAGCGGAGAAAAAGTCTGCGGGAGAAACGGTTGCCCAGAAAAATGAAACCTTTGCGCAGGCAAAATATACGGCAGTGGATTCGCAGGCAAAGGTTCTGCTTGAGGTGAAAGCCGGGACCGCGGATGTGGGACTGATCGATTATGTCATGTCCATCGGGTCTCTCGGAGAGGGGACGGATTACGCGGACCTGACGGTGACGGACCAGACCTTCAATCCGGAGGAATACGGCATTGCCTTCCGCAAGGGCAGCACGGAGACACTGGAAAAGGTCAACGCTGCCATCCAGAAGCTGGCAGACAACGGAACGCTGCAGAATATTGCGAAAAAATATAAGCTCGACGAGCTTCTTTTAGTGAAAGCAAAGTAACGATACCGCAAGCCTTCCGCGGCAGGGGGGGGCTTATGCATTTTGCCTGCATTCCGGCTGCTTCAGACAACGGAATGCAGGTGTACATAACGAAAATCTGAAATAAAAGGCGGTTTATTCACATGTCATTTTCGACGGTGACAAGGCTTTTGGCAGAGGGCTTTGTCCAGAATTGCATTATTTTTTTCCTGACATTGCTTCTGGCGCTGCCCTTGGGGCTGATCCTGACGTTCGGATCCATGTCAAAATTCAAGCCACTCAAATATCTTGTGAAAACATTTGTCTGGATCATCAGGGGGACCCCGCTGATGCTGCAGCTTTTTGTTGTCATGTATGTGCCGGGACTTCTCTTCGGCATCCGTATGCCGGATCAGCTGCTGGGTATTTCCGTAGACCCCCGGATGATTTCTGCGCTGATCGCGTTTGTGATCAATTATGCCGCATATTTTTCGGAAATTTTCCGCGGCGGAATCGAAAGTATCCCCAAGGGACAGTATGAAGCGGGGCATGTTTTGGGGATGACGAAAAGCCAGATTTTTTTCCGCGTGGTTCTGCTCCAGGTAGTAAAGCGCATTGTCCCGCCTATGGGAAATGAGATTATTACCCTGGTAAAGGATACCTCCCTGGCGCGTGTAATCGCAGTGAACGAGATTCTGTGGATCGCCGAGGATTTTACAAAAGAGGGCATGATCTGGCCGCTGTTCTACACGGGGGTCTTTTTCCTGGCCTTCTGCGGCCTTCTGACGCTGCTGTTCGGATATCTGGAAAAGCGCCTGAACTACTTTAAATGCTGAGCTCTTGCCGGAAAACGGCGGAATGGATGTTGTGATATGGCAATATTAGAGGTACATGATATTTGGAAAAACTTCGGGAGCACAAAGGTGCTGAGGGGAATCGATTTTTCCCTTGATCAAGGAGAGGTTCTGGCCATCCTCGGATCCTCAGGCAGCGGCAAAACCACGCTGCTGCGCTGTCTGAATTTTCTGGAAAAGCCGGACCGGGGCCGCGTCTGCCTGAATGGAGAGGTTCTATTTGATGCAAAGGATCCGAACTCCCAGCTGGAAAAGGATGTGCGGACAAAACGCCTCCATTTCGGATTAGTATTTCAATCCTTTCATTTATTTCCCCAGTATACGGTGCTGAAAAACGTAACGCTGGCAGTCGCGCTTTTGGCAAAAGGCAGGCCGGATTACCGGGCAAAGAAAAAACAGCTCGAAGAAGCCATCGACGCGGAAGCCAGGGCGCTGCTGAGCCGAGTCGGCCTGTCTGAAAAAATGGATTTCTATCCGCATCAGCTGTCGGGCGGCCAGCAGCAGAGATTGTGCATCGCGCGCGCCCTTGCCGTTGAACCGGACGTGCTGCTCATGGATGAGCCGACGAGTGCGCTCGACCCGATCTCTACCTCGAAGATCGAGGAGCTTGCAACGGAGCTGAAGAAAAACTACACCATCGTCATCGTGACGCACAACATGCAGCAGGCACTGCGCATTTCCGACAGCACCGCGTTTTTCCTGCTCGGCGAGCTTATTGAATACGATAACACCGAAAAGCTGTTCTCCGTGCCTTCGGATAAGCGCACCGAGGACTATATAACAGGGAGGTTCGGCTGATGAGAAGCAAATTCGATGCCCAGCTCAAGGAGCTTGGCGAAAAGCTCACGCTTATGGGCGCAATGTGCGAGGAGGCGATAGCCAACTCTGCAAAGGCGCTGCTCACGGGCGACTCGGAGCTTGCAAAAAAGCTCGCGCCGCTTGATTTGGAAATTGACCGGTACGAGCGCGATATTGAAGCGCTGTGCCTGCGGCTTCTGCTCCAGCAGCAGCCGGTAGCAAAGGATCTGCGTTTGATTTCCGCGGCGCTGAAGATGATTACGGATATGGAGCGGATCGGAGACCAGGCCGCAGATATTGCGGAAATCGTACTGGTTGCGGATATTACGGCAGAGAGCAATGCCGTGCATATCGGAGAGATGGGAAGGGCTACCATCCAGATGGTAACAGAAAGCATTGATGCCTTTGTGCGGCGGGATCTGGATCTGGCCCAGTCTGTCATTGCTTTCGACGACGTGGTGGATGCGCTGTTCAATCGAGTTAAGGCAGAGCTGATTCAGCTGATCAATACGGACATTAAAAACGGCGAATATGCGATGGATCTTCTGATGATCGCCAAATATTTCGAACGGATCGGCGATCATGCCACGAATATCGCGGAATGGGTGGAATTTTCCATCACCGGCACCCACAGAAGGGAAGATGCGGAATGATTTACTGTGTGGAGGATGATCTCAGTATCCGGGAATTGGTGGTATATACCCTGCAGCATACAGGGTTTTCGGCAAAGGGCTTTGAATCGGGGGCACAACTGCATGAGGCGCTGCGCAGCGACGGGCTTCCTGAGCTGATTTTACTGGATATCATGCTTCCGGATGAGGACGGTATTTCCATTCTGCGGAAGCTGAAGGCACAGCCTGCGTATAAAGACATTCCGGTGATTATGGTAACCGCCAAAAGCATGGAATATGATAAAATCATCGGATTGGACGAGGGGGCGGACGATTATATTACAAAGCCCTTTGGCATTATGGAGCTGATCGCACGCATGAAGGCGGTTCTTCGCCGCACCGGGCCAAAGGAGGAAGGCTTCGATGATACGGTGGGACCCGTGGCAATTGATACAAAGCGGCACAGCGTAACCGTAGAGGGGGAGGCGGTTGCCCTGACGCTGAAGGAATTTGAGCTGCTGCGCATACTGATGGAGAACCGCGGTATTGTTCTTTCCAGGGACGTATTGTTAGAAAAAATTTGGGGATATGATTTTGACGGCGAGACGCGGACCGTGGATGTACATATCCGCACGCTGCGCCAGAAGCTCGGCTCCTGCGGCAAGTACATCCGCACCGTTCGCGGCGTGGGCTATAAGCTGGAGGTGTAGCATATGACGAAGCGTATTTTTCGTTCGACCTTCGCCGTTGCGGCCGTGGTGCTGCTGGCGTCGTTCGTGCTCATCACGGGCGTGCTTTACGAGTATTTTTCAAACAAGCAGATGGATCAGCTGAACATGCAGACCCACCTTGCCGCGCAGGGCGTCGAGTCCGCCGGCGCGGATTATTTCAATGATATGGACATCGACGGCTGCCGCATAACC
>USLW01000145.1 GCA_900555605.1 uncultured Clostridium sp.
ACCTTCCTGGAAAGCTATGAGCCGCTTCCGAGAAATACGATGGTTCTGTTTGACCGCTTCGGAAGAAAGGCTCTGACCTATGCCAAGGTTCATACCTGCGATTTCGGCGAAGAATGCAGACTGACTGCGGGAGATGACTTTTTCGTTGCCTCCCTCGATACTGCCAAGGGGCCGGTTCAAGTCGGGGCAATGATCTGCTATGACAGAGAGTTTCCGGAAAGCGCCCGTATTCTTATGCTGAAGGGCGCAGAAATCGTCCTTGTGCCGAATGCCTGTCCGATGGAGATCAACCGTCTTTCACAGCTGCGCGGCAGAGCGTATGAAAATATGCTTGGCATAGCAACCTGCAATTACCCGTGGGGCCAGCCGGATTGCAACGGACATTCCTCTGCCTTTGACGGCGTTGCGTATCTGCCGGGGCTTTCAGAGTCGAGAGATACCTGCATTTTAGAGGCAGGCGGGGAGGAGGCCGTTTATTTTGCTGATTTTGATCTCGGGATGCTGCGGGAATACCGGAAAAATGAGGTGCATGGCAATGCATACCGTCATCCGCAGAAATATCATATGCTGATCAGGGAGCAGATCGACGAACCGTTCATTCGCAGCGATTACAGAAGGTAGTCATCCGGATCAAAGCGGATAAAGAAAAGCGAAAAGAGCGGATGTGTCTTTCAGCGCATCTGTTTGGTACGGTGAAGCAGTATCACGGAGCGTATTACGTACTATGCCGGGAAAGAGAAAAGGGGAGCGGCAAACTGGGACTGCGCTTTCCGGCATACAACCTCCGGCGAGTGATCTCCCTGGTGGGGGTCCGAGGATTAATAATCCGGGTTGAAATCCATCACCTGTCCGAGGTATGGAAATCACGATTCCGTCAAAACAGAAATCGTTTTATCCTATCGTAGACGTAAGAAATCATCTACAATTTTCTGTTCCCAGTACGAATTCGAAGAATGGTATGACCAACTGGGTGGTGATGACAGTCCTCTGGCAGATGCAATCATTGACCGGATTGCTCATGACAGTTATCGCATCAACATCTTCCCGGACATCTGATTTCCAGATTTCCGGAAGTGCGATTTCATCGCACAAGAATATTCACCCTTGTTTTGCTTATGTTGTTGCTATCGCTATTTTGTTAAGATGAACGATATTGTTGTTTTTTCAGATACGCTCTAATCATAACTAATTAAAAAATATTGTGGGTTCGGATATCACATTTATTAGATTAAACGCCATCTTCATCCTCCGCATCAAAATTGCGACCATTCGGGAACATGCTGAAATCGTCATTTTGTTCAGAGATAGATTTTATAAATTCGACATACGTTTTACAAATAGTTTTATAATCATCATTGATTGCGAATTCATGTTCAAATCCGTTTGCATCCATCTCGTCTAACATTTCTTCACTGCTCTTTTTTTGACATAAAATTTCCTCCATTAATAAAAAATTACAAGTGGAAAGCTTACACAGAACATGTATACAGCGTAAACTTTCCACTTTGGCAAAGGACTATGAAAAAGATGCTTTTGCAATTTATGATTACGGATTTGAACTCTTGCCTATTCTTTACACGGCAACTGTTCAATATATTCAAGTTCAATAATTCCTCTACATCTTGGGCTTTCGCCGCCACAGATACCGATCACTTTGCATTTCATGGGGGGTAGCAAAACTTCACCGTCCTCATTATGACATACGAATTGATCAAGTAATAAAACATTTTTCCCTTCAGGGACACAAATTTCGTATCGGTAAAAGTCGCTTCCAACATCTTCATTTTCTCTATAAGGAGTCAAAGAGTAAGAAGAGATTGTTTTGATTTCAAGAATACTGTCGACAGCGAATTCTATGGCTTTATATTCTCGTGAATAAGCATAAGCACTACCGGTATCATAATCCTCATCAATCCAAGCAGTTCTGAAAAGGAACAGGTTGTCTTTTGTCGGCGTCATTGATCTCAAAATATTTGAAATATCTGTCTTTGCTATATTTATTACTTTTCTCTTAGCTTCATCATCTAAATGCTCAATTAGTCGTTCTTTTAAACAATTCAGCCACTTAATGTCATAATCACTATCGATCGCTCGCTCTCCATTCTCATACTCATTGATAATAGCTTGATTATCGTTATAGGCGATCAATGCATATTTCCAAAGAGCGTCATAATTACCGAGTAATAAATTATTCAGGATAGCAAAATCATTTCTTGTATAAAAACTGACCGCTTTTTCGATAGGAGAAAAAGTAGGATTATCCATTGTTTTTCCTCTCAAAATATTTTTTGATTTCATGCATTTTTAGAGCAATCCCGTTTTGAATACGACCGGATATTTATCAGGGAGTGGACGTTTCATCCGTTTCACTTCTGATTAAATTATATCATATCATGGTTCCTATTTTTAATCAATGCTTTGACCTTTTACTTTACTCTCTCATTTTGTCTTTAAAAAAGGTAATTTTCTTTTGGAGAAGGGAAACTTTTGCGTTTATAAAAATGCTTTGCGAAGCAAAGCGACCGATTCTCTTATATCTTCTCTCTAATCTCTTATCTGGAAAAAGTCGTTCGCTTTTCAGAGAAAAGAGAAGAGACAGGAGAGAAAAGATAAAAGTACAAAAAGAAAAAGTCGCGATAGCGGCTTTTTCTTTTTGGTGGAGATGGCGGGAGTCGAACCCGCGTCCAAACAAGGAACCCGAAAGCTTTCTACACGCTTATCCGCCGTTTCGTCCTTCTATCCGGGTCTGGCAGGCGGCAACCTAACCCGGATCCCAGTTCCTGAATTTTCGCACGACAGCCGGAACCCTCCGCCGTACTATCTCTAAATGATCGATACCCCGTATGGAAAACCGTTAAAGAGCGGAACGGCCTTCCGGGATACTCGTCGTCGAACCGCCTTGGATCCAACGATTAAGCCAATTTTCCTTGAAAATTAGGCAGCGAGTGCATAGCTATTATTGCCATTTGTAGTTCGAGTGTTGATATTTACGAGCCACCACACAATGCTCGACGTGCTTACAATCAAACTCTGCCTGCTGTCAAAACCGGTCACCCCCTTCGTAGGGATAGAATTTCATTGAAGTGAGTACAAAGATATAAAAAACCGGGCAGAAAGCCAAATTTATCGGAACTTTACCAAAATGTCCTCGTCACTATTGAAAGTTTTATACGGAACCAATCAATCGCCATATACCATATAAAGTTGGAATATAGCACAACCAATCAGAATGATAGCTGTAATTAAATGCCAATAACTGGGATAAATCTTTTCTATTTCATTATTAGGATCTGTTTTGTTCATCTTCAGACCCGTAATGAACCAAAGTAAACTAAGACTTCCAATAAGAAAAAAGAAAAAAACCATTCTTCGATTATATTAACCAACGAATTATATATTGGTATTAAGCAAAGGGCCTAACAATCATACAATATATAGCACAAGCATAAAAAAAATAGCCACAAACAGATGCAAAAAATTCGGATAAAACTTTTCCGTTTCATCTTTGAACTCTGCTTTTTTTTGCCTTAAACGCAAAATAAAAAAAGCAAACTAATACTCCCAAAAAAAAATACATAAAAAAGCCATTGCTACTGTCAATGATGTTCCACCACCTAATGCAGACATTACCTGCACGTATCGATATAACACCGAAAATTCGTCTGCTTATTTTCCAAAGGCCCCACCTCTGCCTTGCGCGCATCCAACATAAAAATTCACCCGATCGGCATTGCATACAAGAATATTTTCACGTACCATGCCTGCGGAACCGCTACCGTTTCAGATGCTTACGCAGCTTCTTTTTCAGAACATCCCCCGTTAATGGTTTGGCAATATAATCATCGCACCCGACATCGAGCGCTTTCGCACGGTCGCTGTCGTATGCATATGCTGTGACGGCAATGATGGGAACGGAACTTCCCGCCTCCCGAATCTGCCGCGTAGCTTCCAAACCATCCATAACGGGCATCTTCATATCCATCAACACCACATCCGGAGCGAACTCCCGGCACATGCGCACCGCTTCCGCTCCGTTATGGGCCCGAAGCACTTCATACCCTTTCTTAAGAATCAGCGACACCAGCAGAAAATTGCTGTCGGTATCTTCGGCAACGAGAACGACGGGCATTTTCCCCTCCGAAACGCCTGGTTGCCGCATCTCCGCATCGGAAGCAACCGCCGACACAGACCGGGTCCGGATGTAAGGATGCGTAAACCAAAAACAAGAACCCTTTCCCGGTTCGGAGTTCAGGCCGATACGACCGCCCATCTGTTCGACGATACTCTTGCTGATGGCCAGTCCCAACCCGGTCCCCTGGACAAAACTGTTGAGTTTCACGAAACGCTCGAAGACAGACTCCTGCTCCTGCTCGGGAATCCCGGTACCGGTGTCTTCGACATAAAAGGTAAGCATCATCCCGTCATCGCACCGGTAGCCTAATGTCACAGACCCTTCACGAGTGAATTTCAACGCATTATTAATAAAATTAATCAACACCTGCGTAATCCGGGTCTTGTCGCCTACCAACCGACATTCGGGCAGATGATCGCCGAAACGCAACTCCACCGGTTTATCCAGGACCTTGAGGCTCAACGACCGTACAATCTCCTGACACATCTGATTCACATCGAATTCCACATCGTTGAATTCGAGCGTTCCGGCTTCGATCTTCGACAAATCGAGAATGTCGGAAATCAGCTTCAACAACAATTCGTTATTTTCCTGAACAATGGCTACATACTCCCGTCGTTCGTCGGGATCTTCGGTTTCAGCGATCAGATTCGAAAAGCCGACGATGGCATTCAGTGGCGTACGGATTTCATGACTCATATTGGCAAGGAAAGCACTTTTCAGTCGATCCATCATCTGCGCCTTATCACGTGCCAGAATCAATTCTGCCTCCGTCTCTTTCAGCTCTGTAATATCATAATTGATCCCTATGATCTCTATTTCATTTTTCTCAGGCAGATAGGTAGTAACCACCACATTCATTCGTATCCAGTTCCACTCATCTTTATTACCCGGACGTTTCACCCTCATTTCTCCCTGGAAGTGTTTCCGGTTCCCTGTTCTTACTTCTTTATAAAAGTCAAGGATAGACTGACGATCATCCGGGTGCATATTGCGATAAACTCCCACAATATCAGCTAACGGAACATCTTCGTCCTCTCCCAAATTCTTGTACCATTGTTTAATGGCGTATCCTTTCCGATTCAAAAGATTCAGCTTCGCATATCCTACTTTCGCATAGTCTGATATCAGAAGGAAGAAATTCTCAAAATCATGGATACGATTCATGGCATCAATGCTTTCCGTATTATCAATACTAATCAGGATATACCCATTAAAGTTTCCTTCATTGTCATACAGTTTGCTAACTTTCGTATATATATCAATGGTACTGGAGCGATTAGGCTGGTAATATCCTTGTGCACGTTCAAAAGAATAGCTTAAACGGAAATCCACCAAGTCTTCATCCCGTACCCGGTCACGAATATCTTGCGGCACATTGGGATTATCAAAGAAATTGACTCCGATCACATCGCTCTTATCTGCCACAGCAAATATCTCCAGATCTTTATTGTTCAAGTCGATCAGATATCCATCTTTATCATAGATCTCCACCCCTGCCGGAATATTGGCAAAAATGCTTTTAAAGAGTTTCTCGCTACGGTCCAATGCCCGGTTCGCTTTTACAGCTTCCGTTGAATCCGTAAACAGACCGACTACTTCATCTTTCTCAGGCGAATAAAGAATCCAATGGCTATACAATCCTGTATTAGGAAAGTATTCATCTTTCTCCTTATATGAGTCACTTTCCAACACATCAACCAGGAAATCCAGTTTTGATGAAGGATCACGATATATCTCGGA
>USLW01000146.1 GCA_900555605.1 uncultured Clostridium sp.
CGCTGAAATGCGGGAGCGGCTGTTTCTTGCGATTCAGGAACGGGCGGACCGCTGCACAAGCCGCGCGCAGACAGATCGGCTGTATGAACAGCAGGCGCTGCTTGGAAAATCCTATATTACCACGATTGATTCCTTCTGCCAGAGTGTGGTCAGGGGAAATTTTAATGAAAGCGGAATTGATTCCTCTTATCGCGTTGCCGATGAGGGAGAACTCAGGCTGCTTCGGGAGGATGCGCTGGAGGAAGTATTGGAACGCTGGTATGCCAAAGAAGATCCGGCATTTTACCGTCTCGTGGAAACCTACGGAACTTACCGCAGCGATCAGGGATTGGCTGAACAGATTTTGTCCATTCATGCATTTATTCAGTCCGACCCGGAGCCTGAGGCCTGGCTGAAAACGCAGCGTGACTGCTTTTTGCGCGGACCGGGAGCGGATTTCGGGCAGACTGTTTGGGGACGCGAAATTCTGCGTATGACTGCGGTAAAATTGCAGGGCGCCTATGAGGCGTCGGAACGTCTGCGGCTTGCTGCGGAGCATGCCGGGCTGGGAGGGTATGCGCAGACGCTTGCGGCAGATCAGCTGCTTCTCAGAAAACTTGCTGATTCTTGTGCCTGCCTGTCTTGGAGGGAGGCGTGGAATGCTTTCAGCGATCTGCAGTTTTCTACTTTAAAAAGATTGACAAAGGCTGAATCTGAGGCGGCGGATGAAACAGTGCGTGAGCAGATAAAAAACGGCAGAAATCGGATTAAGGACGATATCCGGGAGATGAACGCCGCACTGTTCGGATCCGGGCCCGATATGCCGCTGCGGGAAATGGATCTGCTTTACCCCGACATCGTCTGTCTTGTAAATGTAGTGCTTGATTTCTGTACGTGTTTTGCGGAGCTGAAACGCAGCCGCAGAATTTTAGATTTTTCGGATATGGAGCATATCGCGCTACGTGTTCTGACCGCGGAAGGCTGCGCTGCGTCAGAGAGCCCCAGTCCTTCTGAGGCAGCGCTCCGCTACAGGGAGCAGTTCGAGGAGGTCTACATTGATGAGTATCAGGATACCAACCTGATTCAGGAGCGTATTTTGGCATTGATCTCAAAAGGGCGGAATCTGTTTATGGTAGGCGACGTCAAGCAAAGCATCTACGGCTTTCGCCAGGCCAGACCGGATTTGTTCCTTGAGAAATACGGGCGGTATGAAATTCGCGACGGCCTTTTTTCTCCGGACAGCCCGGATCGGCTGGTCCGTCTCTTTACCAATTTCAGAAGCAGGCGGAATATTGTAAACGGCGTCAATTATATTTTCAGCCGGATCATGAATGAGATTACCTGCGGCATGGCATATACGCAAGAGGAATACCTGAATTACGGAGCCGATTATTATGATTCCGTACAAGCTGAGATGAGTGCTGCGCCTAAGGCGGACGCAAAAGCTGAACCCAAAGCTGAGACGGAGATTGAGATGAAGGCTGCGCCTAAAGCTGAGGCAGAAACGGCGCCGTCGGCTGGTTTGGATTATGCCAACGAGCTGCTGGTGATTCCTTCTGACTTGTCAGGAAAGGCCGGCAGAGAGATGGAAGCGGCAGCAGTAGCAGAAAGAGTGCGTGCGTTGATAAGCAGCGGCTTTTCCGTTTATGATAAGCGGATGAAGCAGATGCGGCCCATCATGTATAAAGACATTGTCATTTTGCTTCGCGTTTGTGCCGGCAGTGCCGATCAATACGGCCAGCGGCTGCTGGCCGCGGGAATTCCCGCATTTTATGAAGAAAAGGGCGGCTTTTTCGGAAGCGTCGAGATCAATCTGATTCTTTGCTATCTGAAAATTGTAGATAATCCGCTTCAGGATATCCCGCTTCTGGCTGTGATGCATTCTCCGATTTTTTGCTTTACGGACAGCGAGCTTGCTGAAGTTAAAATTTACGGGAAACAACAGGCAGCTGAAATCGCGCCGCTTCTGCCGCCGAACCGGCGCCGGTTCCGGAACACTTGCGGCGGATGCTTCAGGGCGGAAAGACGAAATTCCGTTTTATACACTGTGTCTCCGGCGCGCGGAGCGGGTTTCAGATGCATTATCAGATAAACTGCGCCGTTTTCTTGATCATTTACAGGCGCTGCGGGCCTTTGCCGATACGCAGCAGGTATCAGAACTCGTTTGGAATATGATTCATGAGAACGGCTATTATGATTATGTAGGCCGTCAGCTTTTCGGAGAAGAACGGCAGGCCAATCTCATCCTGCTTTTTCATAAGGCAGCTGCATTTGATCGCGGCGCAAACCGCGGCGTTTTCCGTTTCCTGTATTTTTTTGATAAGCTGCGAAAAAAGAACGGTGATCTGAGCAGCGCTTCTCTGATTAATGAGGGAATGGATGTTGTACGCATTATGAGCATTCACAAAAGCAAAGGTCTCGAGTTTCCTGTCGTATTTTTATGTGAAGCAGGACAGCCCTTCAATAGTCCGGATACCAAAAAGAGGCTGGTTCAGCATCGTTCCTTAGGATTTGGTCCTACTTGCTATGACGACGTCCTACGCTGTGTCTATCCTTCTGTCATGAAACGATGTATCATCAGCCGTATGGCGGATGATATGAAGTCAGAGGAGATGCGGCTTTTATATGTTGCCATGACCAGAGCCCGTGAAAAGCTGATTATCTCCGGTAAAATCAGTTCTGACTACAACTCTTTCTGCGAGGAATGCCGCGGAAAATGCGCGGCAGTTACGGGATTGCCCGTAGATTACCACGTTTTAAATGCGAAATCCTATATGGAATGGCTGGGAATGGCACTTTCTTCTCTTTCCTTTCTTCCTTCCGGCTGCGCTGACGGCACAGAGTCTGCCGGAGAGCCTCAGAAACAGCAGATCTGGCATATCTTCGTAAAGGAAAGCCGCCAGATCCAGTCCGCAGGACATCCCTTAGAATCTTCAGCGGCCGCTCCGGCAGCATTTTCAGCGGAATCTTCTGCACTTCAGCTCGGCAGTAAGCGCTCCTCCGACTCCCCCCCATGGATTCCGGTCGGCAAAGATATACAGAGGCTGGATCAACAGACGACACACGAAATACTTCGGCCTGTTCCTGCCAAAATATCTGTATCCGAAATCAAGCGTCTGCGTGAAGAGGCAGAAGGAGAACGCGTTTATGCGCACAAGGTTCCTATGCACGGCCTGCCGGATTTTTTATATACAAAGGCCTCAGATATTACACCTGCTGAAAAGGGCACCTTGCTGCATGCCTGTCTGCAGGTGCTCGACTATTCTCAATGTCTGCGGGTGATTGGCGAAGCATCTCAATCTGCCTGCCTTACTGCCGCTGCTGTCGCTGATGCCTTCGGGCGTTCTGATATCTCTGCTGCCGCCTATACTGCGGCAATGTCCGAGATTATAGAACAACTGGTCGAACGTATGGTCGCCGAGGCATATATCAGTGAATTGGAGGGGCAGGCGGTTGAACGTACTGTACTTCTCCAGTATCTGCAGACCCCGCTTGCCCGGCGGATGATGCACGCTTCTGCTGCGGGAACGCTGTTCCGTGAAATCCCGTTTACGATCATGAAGCAGTGGAAAGATATCATTTTGTATGAGGAACGCATTACAAAAGCCGGCGGGACAGTCCCGTCAGACGATCCCTTTCAGGCTTTTTCAAATGAAGAGAGGCAGAGGCGTCTTTACTCTGCCGTAGCTGTGCAGGGAATGATTGACTGCTATTTTACAGACGGTAATGGAGACCTGGTTCTTGTAGATTTCAAAAGCGATCACATTCTGCCGGGAAGAGAACAACAGGCTGCGGAGAAATACAGAGTCCAGATGGAGTGTTATAGTGAAGCACTTTTGCGAATCACTGGCATTGCGCCGAAGGAACGGCTGATTTGCTTTCTGCGCGCCGGTAAAGTTTGCAGCCTTTAATTTTTATTTGTGCCGATTGATGAAATCCGTCAAATATAATGTGATTCCAACACCTTTTGGAATGTATAATTTTCTATCTTCAGATAATGTGCGGCTGCGTCAGCAAGTGCGGCCATTGGCGCCAGACCGATCAATTCGGAGCACAGGACTCTTGTTCCTTGCCGCTCGGCCTCCTGGGAAACCAAATCAAACACACGATACAATGGGGTAACTGTGTAATCTGTCATATTAATTGAAACCTGGACTTTCCCTCGTTTTGTCAATTCGATTCCCAGTGCTTTTACGCACGGAAATCCGCCGCTGCTTTCCCGGATCTGACGGGCAATTGCCTTTGCAATACCAAGATCTTGTGTATCTAACAGAATATTATATGCAATCAGCGGCTTTCTTGCACCTAATACGACTGCGCCGGCGGTGGGATGCGGTTTGTCGTTGCCAAAATCCGGTCTCCATTCCGGCTGCTCCATTTTCCGGGCTAACCCTTCAAACTCACCCCTGCGAATATCGGCTAAATTCACATGTTCCGGATTTTCAGCAGATGCTTCATATAAATAAACAGGAAGCTGATACTTTTCCCATAGGCGTCTGCCGATCTGCCGCGACAAACTGACACAGGCATCCATACTGATATTTTTTAATGGGACAAGGGGGATTACATCAACCGCGCCAATACGCGGATGCTTTCCTCTGTGGTGATTGAGATCAATCTGTTGTATTGCAATGCCTGCAGCACACAGCAGTGCATCGGCAATCGCCTGCGGCGTTCCAATCGCAGTAAAAACACTCCTATTATGATCGCTGTCAGACGAGTCTTCTAATAATATAACGTCTGCTGCTGTTTCAAATACATCCCTGATCGCGGCCAGCGTCTGCAAATTGCGGCCCTCGCTGAAATTCGGAATTGTTTCTATAATTGTATCCATATATCGGCCTCCTATAATGGCAGATTGCTTTTTTACGTTTTATGGTAACACAGATATCATGCGATGACAATCAGCATCTGCTTGAAGGGCATTTCATATTTGCGGCGGACTGATCCGAAAGGACAGACGCCTTTCGGATCATGTTCCATCTAAAATTTTAAAAGTACACCGGGGTTTTATTTATGAAACAAAATCCATAACGACATCATGTGCGGCGACCGGGGTTACTCCGTTTTTCATTAGTAAGTCGAGCAAGCCTTCAATATAAATTCTGCTTGTCGAAATGTCGGGAATCATAATTTCTTCCCGTATTGCATCATCCAATATTTTTGATACGCATATCCCATAATCACGATTCAAAACATCGCCTTTCTGAATTAAATAATACTCAACAACAGATGCATGAGATTCATGCGGATCCGTATCAATATTTTTTGATGAAATAAACAGCCTTTTATACATATTTATCTCCCCCCTTTCTGTTTTCGGCACGGATAAGGGGCTGAAATCCCATTTTCCATGTCCTGTGCAAAGAGAATACTATATCTCGCCTAAAAAATCAAATATTTCCCAAAATAGTAATAGATAATATTTTTGTTTATATTACCTATTTCTTACTTTTTTTATTCCTGGTATTTCTAACTGACCTTCCATTTCATTATTTGATAACTTAACTTCTTCTTCCATTACTTCTAATAATTCTTTATATTTGTTATCTTTTTCTCTCTCTAAATGTACACATTCCCTTCTCTTAAGTGTTCTGTCATTTCTTAACATTGATTCACGAGTAGATAATTTTTTCTTTTTTTCAATAAGTGGTTTTAATGTTTCACTATTTTTTTTATTTAACTTGTTATTTACTTCTTCAATATTCTTGTCTAGTTCTTCTAGGCTATAATTACTTATTTCTTTTTCTTTCTTTTACTTTTTCTTCTCATAAAACGGTATTTTCCCTGTTATTCGGATATTTTTGTGCAAATAATCACAGAGATTTTTTACATTCATTTTTGCGGTTCAGCTGCAC
>USLW01000147.1 GCA_900555605.1 uncultured Clostridium sp.
CACAGTCGTACAGGTTAAATTCGCCCATATTCATGCTGAAATCCGCGTTCTGCAGTCTGGACAAATCCAAGATGTCGTTCACCAGACGCTGCATATAAAGACTCTCATTCAAAAGCTCCCGGTGATACTCCGCCACCTGCTCGGGGTCCGTCACGACCTTTTCACACAGGGCCTCCAGGAAACCGCGCATAACCGTCACCGGCGTGCGCAGCTCGTGGGAAATATTCGCCACAAAGTCCTGGCGCATCTGCTGCAGCTTTTCACTTTCCCGGCGGGCGGCGTACAGACGTACGCTCAATGCATCGATGGTACCTGCCAGCTCTCCGATCTCATCGGTCTGCTTCACATTTGTAGATACCGAATAATCTCCTTCCGCAATCTGCTGCGCCGTGAGGTTGATTTTCTTCAGCGGCCGCGTAAAATAATATGCAAATATTACAGAAAGCAGAATTCCCAGCATCAGCGCGATCATAATGCTGGCAAACAGGGTAACCGATCCGTTCTCTACTGCTTCGTTAATGCCTGCGACAGAATCGTGCAGCAGCACTGCACCGATAATTTTATACGTATTTCCGGAAGGTATTTTGACAGGTACCCCCACCGTCAGCGTCGGGGTATCCAGTACGTCGCTGAAATCTTCGCTGAACCGGACCTTTCCCTGAAATGCCGCCTGGATATGAAGTCCCGCGTTTTTCGGCAGATCCTGCATCGTGATCTGCGGTTTATCAATACGCTGATTGGTCAGGATATTCAGATTTTCATCGATAATCCAGATGTCCGCATCCGTCAGGCGGTTCAGCGAGCGGATAAAAAACAGGTCCTGCTCCCAATATTCATATTTGCCGTAACGGTCCTGCGTCCAGGTATACGTGGTTCCCGTAACCAGTTCGCTCATGGTATCGGCCACGCTGTATGCGGCGCGCAGCATATTCTTTTTATGCATTTCCACGGAGTAATTCCGAAACAAAAGAGCAAATACGCTGCCGATAGCGACGGCGAAAATCAGCAGCGCCACCGTAAAGTATACGGTAAGCTTCAGCGCAATGCTGAACCGAAAGCGTTTCATCAGGATTTTACTCCGAACTTATAGCCCACGCCCCATATCGTCTGGATCTCCCAACCGTCATGCGGAAATTCATCCAGCTTTGCTCTGAGCCGCTTGATATGGGAATCCACGGTTCTGCTGTCTCCGAAATAATCAAATCCCCACAATTTATCCAGCAGACTGTCTCTGGAAAATACCTTGTTGGTATTTGTGGCCAGCGTCCAGAGCAGCTCGATTTCCTTTTTCGTCAGATATACAGGATTTCCGTCAATCTCCACCGCATAGTTTTCCAAATTGACGGTCAGATTGCCGTATGTGAAAATTTTGCTGTTTGCCGCGGTCAGATTGATCCGCCGCAGGATCGCCCGGACCCGGGCCATAACCTCCCCGCAGGAGAACGGCTTTACAATGTAATCATCCGCGCCGATATCCAATCCCATGATTTTCTCAAAGTCTTCGCCCCGCGCGGTTACCATAATCACAGGTACGTTGGAATTCCTTCTGATCTCCCGGCACACCTCAAATCCGTCCCGCCGCGGCATCATGACATCCAAAAGGATAATATCCGGATGAAAGCTTTCATATTTGGCAAGGGTCTCATCCCCGTCAAAGGCTACCTCTACCGCATACCCTTCTTTCCGCGCATATTCCGACAAGATAGACGTAATCTGTTTATTATCATCTGCAATCAAAACCTTTGTCATATTCCCACCCCGTTTCTGGTTTGCTTTGTACGAATATAAATAATATGCGCATTTTGTGTTATTTTCATGACACTGGAAATCCGCGTCCTGATTTTTACAAGATGCCTGCACCGATTGTAGCAAAATTCGGAAAAATACGCAACTGATACGCCTTTTCTTTTATTTTAATATCAAGGAAAGTTTGTGCGCCGGATTCCCGGACGGCAAACCGTTTCCGCATCGGATTCCTGCAGGGCACGGTCTCTCTAAAGGCTTCTCTGTTATTCCCGCAGCGCAAGCAGGTCCGTCGCCTCCTCCGGTGTTGCGGCAAGCGCATCCGCCCCGGCCAGCAGCAGCTCCTCCCGGCTGCCGTATCCGTATAAAACGCCTACTGCGTCAAGACCTTCTGATTTTGCGCCAAGGATATCATGCTCCCGGTCTCCAACCATCACGGCCCTTGTCCCATCGGCAATTCCGCAGGCAGATAATGCAAAACGGATGACCTCGTTCTTTTTCACCCGGGTTCCGTCAAGAAGGCTGCCGGCGATATAAGTAAAATATTGTGCAATGCCAAAATGCGCGGCAATCCGTTCTGCAAAAACCTCCGGCTTTGACGTTGCCATAATCAGCGTTTTGCCGCAGTCCGAGAGCCGCTGCAGCATAGACACCGTTCCCGGATAAAGAACGTTCTCAAAAATTCCCTTATCCGTAAAATATACGCGGTAATAATCAACCGCCTGACGCGCCTGGGCCTTTGTAAAGCCGTAAAACCGTTCAAAAGAATCCGTAAGCGGCGGTCCGATAAACGGATACAGGGTCTCCCGGGCAGGCGCCGGTATGCCGAATCTTTTCAGCGCATATATTACGGAATTCGTAATCCCCTCCGCCGGATCTGTCAGCGTTCCGTCTAAATCGAATAAGATATATTTGTACTGCTTCATGTGCAATCACCCTGCCGTCATATGTTTTTACAGCTGATTATAACATGTTCCCGGCAGAATGTCACAGAGTCGGAATCCGCTTTCCCTTGCCCACGCAGATCAGGCTGCCGTCACGCATATTAATGGGAATCAGCAATTTTTCCCCGCGTTTTGCCGAAACGGAGCCTTTGCGAAGGATCATGGCGTCCGTATCAATATAATTATGGATTGTCGTAAAATGCTCCTCTGGGGTCAGTCCCATCCCGGAAAGAATCATATCCATCATAGCCTGCGGTTCAGCGCCGCAAAGCGTTGGATGATTTTCATATCGTGTATATAATCCTCAAACAGCGCGCCCTTAACATATGCCAAATCCCGATGGATCGGCGTAAGCATGGCTCTGTATTTCTCCTGTTTTTTCAGTGCCTCGATTGCTTTTTGAATTTCTAATGATGTCACCATTTTTTCGTCTCATTTTATCATATCCGCTGTCAAGATTCCACCACATATCCGCCAGATTCCTTTTAGGGCAAACGCCTGTCCGTGCCTGCCGCGGCAGACTCGGAAAATGTCTGAAAAATTTATACAAAACAAGCGGCTTAGCGCGCGTATGAGCAGGGAAAAGGGGAAAGGTTGTGCTTCCCGCTTGTAAAACGCCCCTTGCGCGCTAAGCCGCTTGCTTTGTATTTGCTTTCAGGCAAACAGAATATTATTCTTTATAATATATACAGATTCCGAGGGACGAATGCGCCGGATCCCCGGGCATCTCCAGCAGGCCGCTTTCACTGCCGTAAAAGTAAAGATAACCGACAGGAAAGAACGCCTGCTTCATGATCCAGTGAACAAATTCCTCTATCAGATCCCTCCGCGTATGCGGCAGCAGCTTTTTTTCACCAATATCCGCGATTGCCTCCGCATATTTAAACGCCAAGGGCTCCGCTGCCTTTCTGAGCAGTTCCTGGATTTTATGCTGGCAGGCAAAGGTCATAACCGGCATTGTCGGAAATAGACCGTCGTTTTTATGGGTGAGATATCCGAATTGAATCAGGTTTGCGGCCGCTTCTTCCTCATTTGCCGTCATCGTAATCTTCGGATCATCAAAAATCCGCATAAAAAGATCTGCGTTTGATTCGTTTATAATCCAGTCCCGGTTTTCGAAGGGCTCTGCCTGAAACAGATTTGCATAATCGATATGCGCATATCCGGAGGTTTTGAAATGATGATGCAGATTGCTCCAGGCGACAGAACGTCGCGGACCGGGCGCTTCCGTAAACGACTCCTCCGGGTACAATACGGTGCCTGCGATCCGATAGGATTTTCCGTTCTGCTCCGGGATTTTATTTTTCCATTTTCCGCCGTATATCTCAAGCATAGATCTGCTCAGCATATCCGCCGCTTCACAATACAGGATCCACAGCAGACGGCCTCGCGTAAAATCGCAGCCGTAAAAATTCAGCCTGCGGATATCGGCTTCACATGAAAGAATGACATCCGTCAGTTCCCGGCCGATGTCGGAATACATCGCTGCTATTTCGTTCAAAAAATCACAATACAGCTGTTTCGGATATATACAAAAATCAGTTAAATATTTACCGTTTGTACTCTCTTTCAGAAATTGATGCTTGAGAAGATACTGCAGCTTTTCCTCAAAGTATACAGGAGCAACTCCGATTTCATCTGCAATCTCGCGGACCGTTTTCGCCTCCTTGGCACAAACCGCAAAAATTTGTTTTGTCATAAGATCGCTTACATTGTTCCAATAATCGGGCATCGAGTACCCGCCCCACAGTTCCACCTCGGCAGGCGCATAGGCGGTTTTACCATAATGATCCATAGTACCAAATCCTTTCCTGATCTCTTTTTTTGCATCGAACAATCTTCTTTTGACCGTACCCTCCGGAATTTCCAGCAGCCCGGCAATTTCAGAGATTTTCATTTTTTTTAAATAAAATAAAATAATAATATTACGATGGAGCGACGAAATACGAGAAACGGCATAGTTCAGTTCACTGATCTCATCCTTTGCAAGCAGCTCCGCCTCCGGAGCGCACTCCGGTTCAAAAACAAGCGCGGCGGGATCCAGCAAAATAGCCCCGTTCTGTTTCAAACGAAGAAACATCCGCAGTCTGTTTTTGGCCATGGCCCAATACCAAGAATAAAAGCATACAATTGCTCTGCCGGAGCGCAGCGCCTTAATTGCCTCACACAAAATATCCTGTGCCAAATCTTCCGAATCGTGTGCATTCATCAGCCGTTTATAGCAAAAAAGATAGGTTGCTTCAATTAATTCCGCAGTGATCAGTGAATCATCCGTTTTTACCATCTCCTTTCATCTGATAATCGGTACCGTATATTTCGTATATTAAGTGCAAAAGAACACAGGAAGGTTCGGTATATACGAATATATTTTATCAGAAAACGCGGCAGTATACATGCGGAGATAAAAAAAGCCGCATATTTTATGCGGCTTCAGCGGTTGAAACGATTTCTTACGATCCGACTATGGTTCCTCCGTTTGGGTGCAGCACCTGTCCCGTCATATAGCTCGCATCTGCGGAGGCAAGAAATACGTAGCAGGGAGATACCTCACAGGGCTGTCCCGCCCGCATCATGGGAACCGCGGAAGTCTTTGTGCCAAAGGTTTTCACCTCCTCTGCGGAAAAGGAAGCCGGAATCAACGGCGTCCAGATGGGGCCGGGCGCAACAGCGTTTACCCGAATGCCTTTTTCAGCAAGGGACAGGGAAAGAGATCTGGTCAGGGCGACAATCGCGCCCTTTGTGGCGCTGTAGTCTATCAGATCCTTGTTACCCTGGTAAGCCGTAACAGAAGCGGTATTGGTGATGCAGCCGCCGTTTTTCATATGCGGCAGCGCGCTCTGTATCAGATAGAAAAAAGAAAATACGTTATTTTGAAACGTCAGCGCAAGCTGCTCCCGAGAGATATCCAGAATACTTCTCCGCACAAATTGAACCGCATGATTGTTTACCAAAATATCCAGCTTTCCGAAACGGCTGATGGTGCTCTCCACACATTTTTTTGCAAAATCCGGATTCTTTAAATCACCGCGAAGTAATATGCAATTTCCATTCAGCTGCTTGATTCGTTCCGCCGTCTCGTTTGCATCCTGTTCCTCGTCATAATAGACGATTGCAACATCCGCGCCCTCTTTGACAAAGTCATATGCA
>USLW01000148.1 GCA_900555605.1 uncultured Clostridium sp.
TACTGATTTACACCACGATTTCAGTATTTCATATTTCCTGTTTGTTTTATTTTACAATAAACCAGGGATTTAATAAATCTTCTTTGTTGTAGGCCAAGGGAGTGCACCCATCCTGGTGATATAATTCTTTCCCGGCAGCCTTTGCGATAGCATGACCTGCAGCGGTATCCCATTCCATGGTGTAACCGTATTTTACATATACGTCGGCCCTGCCTTCTGCGATGCAGCAGACCTTGATGGCGCTGGCGGTTTTGACTACATCGAGAATGTACTCCTTGCAGCGGTTCAAAAGCTGTGTTGTTTGTTCATCCACAACGGCACTGGTGGTGACGCATACGACATGGCCGCTTCTTTCTGAGACACGGATCTGGTCCCGGGGACAGAACAGCTCCGGTTCTGCGCAGTCCGTCTTTGCCGATGCGATTACCGGTTTCCTGTTCTCCTCTGAAAATGAGACTGCCGAAAGCGGCGCAGCAGTACATTTATATGCACCGAAATCTTTTGCCGCATAATACAGCGTGCCGCTTACCGGGATATAAACAACGCCTGCCACGGCTCTGCCGCAGTAGGACAGGGCGATATTGACCGTAAATTCATTGTTGCGCTTCACAAACTCCTTTGTCCCGTCAAGAGGGTCTACAATAAAACAAAATGGATTTTCCATTCTCCGGCGCAGCGCGGTCTCTGATTCCGCGGCAGCCTCATAGGATTCCTCTGACAGAATAAAAAACGATGGATATTCCTGCCTTAAAATTTCCGAAATGACGGCATCCGCACGCTTATCCGCCTCTGTTACCGGGGAATGGTCTGACTTATATGCTACGGAAAACGGACGATTATAAATTTCCAAAATCTCTGCAGCAGCCCTGCGCGCTGCCCGTATGCAAACCTTCAGCAGACGGCTGAAATTGATTTGCTCTATGGATGTTATTTTCTCCATACCAAACTGCTCCGCTCCTTATTTTTCCTCTGTCCCGCTGAAATTCACGGTCTCGCGTACAACATACAGCGGCCGATTTTTCGCCTCGTCATAGATACGGCCGATATAAGCGCCGATAATCCCTAAGATCAGCAGAATGATGCCGTTAAAAAATAGAGTGATGGCCACAATCGAAGCCCAACCCGGCACGGTTGCGATGACGCCGCAAAGCTTTAAAATCACGGTTACAATCAAATAAATAAAGCTGGCGGTAGATATCAGGCAGCCAAAAAAAGAGGCCAGCTTCAGCGGCTTGTAGGAAAAGGACATTACGGCATCCGAAGCAAATTTAATCATTTTTTTCAGCGGATATTTTGTCGTGCCGGCGAAGCGCTTTTCCCGTACAAATTCTACCGGCGCGCTTTTGAAGCCCAGCCAGCTGATGATCCCCCGGACATACCGATTCTTTTCGCTGATCAGCTTCAGCGCATCGCAGACCTTTCGGTCAATCAGCCGGAAATCTCCTGTATCTACGGGAATATCCACTTCTGTCATCCGCCGCAGAAACCGGTAAAAGCATTTTGCGGTAAACTTTTTGAAAAAGGTTTCTCCCTTTCGTTTGACGCGCTGGCCGTATACGACGTCATACCCCTCCCGCCATTTGCGCAGCATTTCCGGAATGACCTCCGGAGGATCCTGCAGATCCGCATCGATCACCACAACGGCTTGTCCCGCGGCGTATTCCATACCCGCCGTAATCGCGGTCTGATGGCCGAAATTCCGCGAAAAATCGATTAATTTTACATTTTTATCACGATAGCAGATTGCTGCCGCCAAATCTCGGGTTTTATCGCGGCTGCCATCGTTTACAAATATAATTTCATAGGTTTCTCCGGTACCGTCCATCACATTCTTCAGACGTTTATAGGTCTCCCCGATTACTTCCTCTTCATTAAAGACCGGTACAACGACGGAGCACACAGGCCCTTCCCCTCGCGTGACTTCATTTTCCATATATGGCCTCGCCTTCCCTCGTCAGAACGTCCAGGTTGAGAACCAACGCAGAACATCCGTAACATAAGATTTTTTCACCGCCATCCCGGTCAGCGCGGGATAGAACAAAATAAACAGAACCAAAACAATGCCCAAATAGATCCCTACCGCATATTTTGAAACAATCTTTTCCTCCCGCAGGTGCTTGATGCAATAAACCAGCATAAAGATCAGGAACGGAACCGCGGTAAAATAGTGATAGATAAAGGCTACCCGGGTTACGAGAATCCAAGGAAAATACTGCATGCCAAAGGCAACAAACACCAGAATCATGCCCTTGTCTCTGCGCTTCCAGGCAAAATAAGCCGCGGGAAAGATCGCAAGCAGTCCCATCCACCAAACAGCGGGATTTCCCATGGACACAATGGTGGAGGTCATATCGGCAGGCAATCCGCTGCCGCTGCCGGAGTAATACCAAATAGGACGCATGATAATCGGCCACGACCACCAGGAGGAGCCGTAAGGATGCGTCGCATCCAGCGTGCTGTGATAGGAATACATATATTCCTGATTGCCGATTACAATATCCCAGAGCGATTTATCCGGCTCCGCCGCCATATACGGGATATAAGACAGTACATAAATAATACCCGGTATTACAATAAAGAACAGTACGCACAGCAGACAGGTAGGCAGGAAGTTTCCGCTCAGCCACGACTGCTTGCCCTGCGGAATCTGCAGCCTGCCGCTGACAGAATCCTCTGCCTCCAGATATTTTGCCAAAAAGAACAGAATCGCCAATCCGCCGCCGGCATACAGACACGTCCATTTCGAAGCTGCACCGAGGCCGAACATCAAACCGCAGAAGGCCAGCGGCAGAACAGACTTCCAGAATGGCTTCTCGTATGATTTTGAGGTGAAATAATCATACATAAAATAATACATTGCGATGGTGAAAAATGCGGAATAGGAATCGATTGTCGCCAGCCGCGTCTGTGCCAGCCGCATAAAATCAAACATCATCAAAAATGCGGCAATAAAGGCATACTGTCTCTGTTTAAAAAGCTTTAAGCCAAACAGGTACATCAGAGGCACCATCAGGATGCCGAACAGCGTCCCCATAAAGCGCCAGCCGAAGGGATTCATTCCAAACAACCGGATTCCGACGGAAATAAAAAGCTTTCCGAGGGGCGGGTGCGTGGTTTCATACACATCGTAGCCGTGAATATTCTCATATGCCGTCCGCGGGAAATAAATCTCATCAAAATAAGTTCCGTTCATATAAGTGCGGTAAACCGGTACCGTCTCCTGTTCGTCAAACAGGTTGGCAGGATTTCCGCCTTCGCCGGTTCCCTCCTCCGCCGTATGGGTCTCGGTAATCGTTACGGGAATCCGCTCATATTCATTTTCCGCATTGGTACGGAAAAAGCCCAGCTCGTTCACCGCAAGTCCCGCGGCAGTCGCTTCCACCTTTACGCGCTTGGCGGTAAAATTCGCATTGGCATTGCTCCACTCAAAAAAGTCCCCCTTTGAGATGGTAAAGGCACGTACAAAGGTGCCGGGTTCCTCCTCCTTTTCATAGGAAACCTGATAGGATCCGCCGGTGGGGATATTGCTGGAATACATGGCGCGCGTTACTTTTGTCGTTTCCGGAAATTCCACAATCACATAGTCCCCTATGGAGGCCGCCTTCCAGAAGTTTGATGCAGCGCTGGTATCGCCTAAATTCGCAAATGACATCACACTGCAGATGACGACCATAATCAGCATAATCATCGCATCGCGTTTGCCCGGCCGCGGAAAGGTTTCTGACAGAGGAAGCTTCTTCCC
This sequence comes from uncultured Clostridium sp., assembly GCA_900555605.1. GTDB lineage: Bacteria > Bacillota > Clostridia > UBA1212 > UBA1255 > UMGS1851. The sequence goes on from USLW01000148.1 coordinate 3,743, forward strand.
GTAATGCTCCTGATCCGTTTTCCGGGCAAGGAGCACGGCATAGATCAGTGTTCCGATGACCACGGCCGCGAACAGCAGCTGGAAGATCAGAGGAGTTCCTAAGGAAGATCGTTTTGATTGGCTGGGAGAAACATCTACCAATTCCGCCCCGGAAGGTACGGATTTTACCTTCTCAAGCTGGATATTATCAACATAAACGGTTCCCACGGACTCTGCGCTGTAGCCGCCGAGCCCGATACTCAGCTTCATGGTGTCTTGTCCCTTGCCGGTTTCCAAATAAACCGTTACGGTCTGCCAGCCGTCTGTGGTGCCGAAAATGCCAGAGGAGCGTTTTGCAGCGTCGATTGCCGAGATGCTGAAGCCTGCGCCGCGGCTCTTATCGTCCAGGCCTTCGTCCACATTCTCCGTTTTGACGCGCAGCGTTACTTTATAATAGGAGCTGCCGTCCACCGCAAGCTCCTGATAGATCCTGGCATCATTTTTCCGGGTATTTGTGATTTTCAGACAGTTTCCCTCCGCGCCGTCCGGGACGACCGAAAAAACGGTGCAGTCCGGATCCCCTGCCGACTTCTGGTAGTTATACTGCTCCCAGCCCGCCGCGGAGGACGCGCTTTCTTCAAAGCCGCCGTTTCTCAGCGCTGTTTCCGCCGAACAGCCGGAAGAAACAAGCATGACTGTCAGGGTTAACAATAAAACAGCTCCCGCTGTAAGGACTTTACGCATTTTCATCTTCCACGCTCCAAATTCTAAATCGTTTATCATCTATCCGGATCACCCGAAATACGAACAGGCACGTCAGAACTACCAGCGCCGCACAGGAAATCACATTGCCCACCGCCATCAGGCCTCTGGTAAAATTCAGGGCCGGCCAGTAATAATATCCGTATACTGCCGCGCTCTGGCCCGCCGCCTGCAGCTTCCCGCCTACCAGAAGATCTGTCATGATTTCCAGTACGCTGAAAAAATTACTGATTGACATCAATCCGAATACAGAAAGCAGCAGCTTGTTATTTGATTTAATGACCGCGATCAGCAGCAGTGCCACCACAGGAAAGAAATACCGTTCGTGCATACGCGGCCCAAAGGTGACGACTGCATAAAGCAGCATGGCCGAGAGCAGATACGGGAGATAGGATTTCTTCTCTCCCTTCTGATACAGCACCCAAGTCAGGACGCTGAACGCCACAATCAAAAGCATGCCCAGCGTAAAATAGGTCAGCCCCAATACCTCCGTGCTGTCCTTCACCCAATTTTGGCCCAGGAGGAAATAAAAATTCAATGAGTTGACCGTTGTATAATCATAATGGCCCGTAGTACCGGTAAGTAGCTCATACAGCCAGGAAATCGGCCGCAGTCCGGAAAACGGCAGCGTAATCAGAATCATGGTGCCGGCAAAAACCAGAATACACAGCAGACACAGCGGAATCCAATGCTTCAGCCGCGCCGTACGCGACTGGCCGGCATAGCGTCCGTAGCCCTTGATCAGCATTTTAAAGAGCGCGTACCCTAAGATCGGCACCAGCATAAAGCCCTGCGGCTTAACCATCACCGCCGCTCCCAGCAGCGCGGCCGCAGGAATAAACCGATCCTTGGAGGTAAAATACATCGCACCGATTAAAGCCAGCGTAAGCATGGAATCCACCTGTCCCCAGCATGCGGAATCCAGCATAACAATGGGATTGAACAGCCAAAGCGCCACAAGCAGCATGACCCAGTTTTTACTGATCCGTTTGCTGCAAAGCAGATAAATGAAATATGCGATCACACAATCGCAAAGAATTGCAGGCAGCTTCATCAGCATCGTGTACAGCAGCGTATCGGCAAAACCGAACCATTTCGCCAAAAGTCCGTTGAAATACAGGAAATACATATACAGCGGCGGATAATCAATATTACCGGCCTTTTCATAGGCCTGGGAAATACCGTGCTCCGCAGCCTGGTTTGCCCAATATTTAAATAAATTCACGTCAATGTCGCACTGCGGCGCCGTAACGGACAGCGCCAGGCGGACGGCAAAGCCTAAAAGAATCATCAGAATGACTGCCCGGAAAAGCGGCAGTCC
>USLW01000149.1 GCA_900555605.1 uncultured Clostridium sp.
CCGCCTGTCCCGAAATCAAGATATTTATATTCCGCCCATCCCTCGGACCAGGTGCCGCGGCCGCAGCCTTTCAGAACCTCGCGCACGGTGCTTCCGTCCGTCAGAAGGGAGCTTTCGGCCTTCCGCGTTGTCTCCGCAGAATCTCCATTTTCCGCAGTTTTTCCCGGGGAATCAAAGGGCGCGATATATGCGCCGCCGAACACACGGCAGGCCAGGGAGGCATCTACGGGGCCATATGCGCAGATCGGTCCGGAGGCGCCCTGAGAGGTCATTTCCACTTCGGAGATAGAGCCGTCTTCATTAAAATAGATCGGCTCGGCGCAGGCACGCCGAGAAAAAATACTGTTTTGTGAAGCGCGATGATAAAAAACGTACCATTGACCGCCGTATTCCGCAATGGAACCGTGGTTGTTCCAGTTTTTGGGATCGCAGTACATATTATCGATAATGGTACCGCGTTTCTGATAGGGACCCAATGGATGCGCCGCGGTTGCATAGCTGAGACAGGAGGCGTTTCCGCGGCTGATATCGGTGTAAACCAGATAATAAATGCCGCCGCGCTTCCGCAGAGAGGAGCCCTCATGGAAGCCGTGGGCTTCTTCGGTCAGAAGGTTTTGACAAAGCGTCGTTTCATCAATGGAACACATATCCGGATTCAGCCGCGCGCCCCGCAGATGGAACTGCCCCCAAAAAAGATACGCCTGTCCGTCGTCGTCTACGAATACGGCAGGGTCAATGCCGTCGCCGTCCGCAATGGGAATCGGCCGGGCTGGACCGAAGGGACCGGCGGGGGAATCCGCCTGCGCAACGCCCTCAAAGCCCGGCTCACCACAGACGAACATATAATATTTTCCGTCCTTTTCAATTGCATCCGGCGCAGAAAGCACCGTATCCGGCCGCCAGGGGACGCGGCTGTCCGGTGTTGCAGAATGCCGTGCCGTGATCAATCCAGCGCTCCAGCTTGGGATCATCTGTGGAAAATACCCGGTGTTCCTTGGAACAGTAGGCATCATTTCCGGAAATATCAAGAGAACCATACAGATAAAGCCTTCCGTCCGGCATCACATGGGCTTCGCCGTCCGGTACGAAAAACTGTCTGGGCAGAATGGGATTCATATTTTGCCGCTCCTTTCAAATTCGCCGCCGAATTTTTGACGAAGACCGGCCTCGTAAGCTACCAAAGTGGAGGCAAATCCGACGTTTAAGGATTCACAGCTGCCGAGCATAGGGATAATGACCGGCACGGCATTGGGCAGCGTTCGCCAGATTGGTGAAATACCGGTATATTCGTTTCCGGCCACAATGGCGATGCGTCCGGTATAGTCAGCTTGAAAATATGGAACGGATGCGGTCAGATCCGTGAGGATCACTTTAAAATCACAGCGCTTCAGCCAGGAAAGAAGCTCCTCGATAGGAGCCTCAGGCAGAGGATGCGTAAATGCGGCGCCTAAACTGGAACGAATCAGACGGCTGTGAACCGGTTTTACACGGCGATTCGTCATAACGGCAAAGCTGCCGCCGGCGCCGTCAAGAGAACGCAGAATTGCCCCTATGTTTCCCGGCTGCTCCTGTCCATCCAAAACCATAATCACGGTTTGTTCGGGCAGCCGCGTCTCCAGCTCCTGCAGCGTATATTCCGGAAGCTCTGCGATCAAAAAACAAAAATCAGCGCCGTCCCGTTCGCTTATTTTTTCACATGCCTTTTTTGAAATGATAAAGGTCTCTGCGGCGTAATTGAGCATGCAGGCGCATTGCGCCCGGTCCGCAGGAGACAGCGCGCCGGCCATCTCCGGAGAAAAAAGAAAATGTGTTACGGGAATCCGCGCTTGGCAGAGCTTTTCGGCGGCCCAGAGTCCCTCACAAATAAAGAGCCTGTCCGGCCTGCTCTCCGGATGAATCGCTTCTGCGGCTTCGGACGTGATTTTCCTGTTGGCCAGCAGGCAGCGGGCTAATTTTACTTGGGCGGAGGCGAGTCCGGCTGTCTCGGCTCTGCCTGCCAAAAGCGTCTCCCATTGTGCACTCATCCCTGCAGCCCTCCTTTATGATAAAACCAGTGCATACCGATGCCGGCAGCAATGGTCAGATTCAGAGAATCCACCTGATCGGAATGCATAATCCTCACCGGCTGTCCGACTGAAAGAAAGCCGTCGTCCAGGCCGCTGGATTCATTGCCGAATACCAAAGAATAGGGGAGCGGAGGCTCTGCCAGCAGCGCGCTGCGGATGGGCTCCGCTTGTTCCGGAGACTCCAAAACCGCGCCTTTCAGCATAAACGGAAATATCAGCCGGTTTTTATCGGAAATATCCATATCGCGGCAGTAGTCCTCAAAAGAATGATACAGCCGGATGCGTATGCGGAACAGCGCGCCCATGGAGGCGCGGATCACTTTCGGATCAAAATAGTCGGCGGCAGGTAAAATCACTGCCAAATCCGTCAGGCGAAATGCCGCCATTGTCCGGATCATAGTACCAAGATTGCCTTTATCTGCCGGATGCACCAGAACGATATGATTGCAAAGGGGATTGAGCCGCTCCTCATATTTCCGAAAAACGCCTGCGGCATAGCAATTTTCCTTCGGTGAAATGCGCTGCAGCGTCTTGTCGTCGGTGATCACGGGAATTCCGCGCGCCGCGCAGGCCCCGCGGATCTGTGCGGCGCCCTTATTCGCCGCGCTTTCCTCGGAAAGAATGACGCGAAAAAGAAAAGAAGGCTTGGCTTCCAATAATTCTATGGTGGGAAAGATCCCGCACGCATAGGAATACCAAGACTCCTTTTTATAGGAACGTATTCTGATATCATTCCATTCGTTCTGAATGTCCGGAGATTTCATATCAAAATCGTTATAAAACAAATTAATATTTGTAGATCGTTTTTCTGCGCTCAAGCTCTTCCTGCTCGATCATCTTTTCCGCTTGATCCGCAATCTGTTTTGCCCATGCGGACATATCGTCCAGAATCGCTTTTGTTTCCTCTTCTTCATCGCACCAGATCGGCTCGACACAATGCTTGGTCCCGAGAATCACGGAATCCTTCAGCCAATCATTTGTCAGCTTTGTCAGCGCTTTGGTATCAGGCTTCTCGCCAGTGGAAAAGAGCGCCACTTTTCTGTCGTATATTTTAATAACGTTGAAAAGCGTATTATATATAGGATTGTAGGAATCATACCAGACCGGCGTCCCGATGAAAATCAGATCATAATCACGCGGGTCCCATTTGAACGGAAAAATATCGGGCTTTTTCTTCCGGAGCACCTCGCTGCGTAATTTTAGATTGTTGAAAAAACCAAAGCCCTTGACTTTTTTGACCCGTACCAGCTTGGCGACATCCGCGTCAATGGCTTCCGCAATGGCTTCCGCAACCGCCTGTGTGTTGCCGTCCACCGTACAATATAAAACCAGCTTCTTCATATAAGAGGAACTCCTTTCAAAATAACCGTCATCGAATAGCCGCGGGAAAGCGCCGCTGCCCAGCAAACACATAATACAATACCGTTTTTTGAAAGTTTTGTCAACCAATTTGCCGATTGTCATAAACATTTTATATCCCGTCTAAAGACCGGCTATAAAATCCGCCAGAGGCTCTCTTTCACATTGAATTTCCTCCAGCTTTTCCAGACAGTTCTTCTCGCACCATGCACGCTTGCTGTTATAATATTTGTTTACGATGCGCCACAGCTTCTGCGGAAATTGAATCAGCAGCTTCAATACCTGATATTCGTCATCTGAAATAGCCCGGACCGCATTATAGTGATCCAATATGTACTGCGCATCCGGTATGGACCAGCCGCATTTGCGCATCCGGCGGCGCAGAAAATTGGAAATGTCGTAGACCGGCAGCTCTATGCAGCAATTCTCAAAGCCTGTCAGAAAGGTACCGCGATTCGTATGGACGATATTGTGGCCGGTGTAGTCGCAGTGGCAGAGACAGCCCTCCTGGGCAAATTGCGCTGCAAGCCTCTGGTAGGGGGAGGCGAGGAGCGCGTGGTAAATATCCTCTGCCATGCCGCAGTAATAATCGGCTACAGACAAATAGGCGTAGTCAAATCGATTTTTATTGCGCCGGGCGATTCGGCGGAAGCGCTTCAGCTCTTCGGTGCGGCGGTAAAATGTATTGATGGTCTGCCCGATTTCCGTTCGTACCCAATTTTCGGCAGGAACTGCCAGAATCGATTGCGGAAGAAGGGCATCCGCCGCGGCTCTCTGTATGCCCGGCCGCATGAGAGATACGGCCCTGCTTTTGGTGAAGCCTCTGGCAGCGGCATGCATTTCAGCCAGCATCGCGGCGGCCTCCGCCAGATCATCGTAACGGTCGATATTGCATTCCTTGCCCGTCATATAGGGCGCCGCGGTAAAATAGATTCCGTTGATCAAAGTGAACGGGACCCCCTCCGCTGTCAGAAGAAAACGGTCCGATTTCGTGAAGCGCTTTTCCCACAGATGCTGCTGCGCCGCGTATGTATAGATTGCTTTTTGTATCGGTTCCTTTGAGGACGACAGTACGTACTGCCTCCCGGAGCAATCCAAAATATAGCCGTCCTTATTCTGAAATATTTTACTGGTTTTTATCTCGTAAGCATTTTCAAATGCCTGCCTGATGTCCGCTTCCATCCCTGCAGCCCCTTTCTATGCGATAATTCGCCATGTTGCAAGTATATGAGGCCGGGAGGACATCTATACCAACCAGAGAAACGGAAAAACGGGACAGGCGCGCTGCTTCCGGCAGGCTAAGCGATTGAAACCGCCGGAATATCCGCGTCTGATAAATATGGAATTAGGTATTGCAAATTTTTTGCGATTCATAGATAATAATACCATGCACCGCAGGTGAAGTTTATAAGATATAAAAATAATTTGTTTTAGGAGGTTCATATGAGTTTTAAGAAAATGTTGATCATGCTGACGGCCGCGGCAATCCTGCTGTCATGTTATGTACTTCCGTATAGCGCTGCTGCAGAGGAAGAAGCAGGCAGCCAGACGGTGATTGCAGCCGGCGCTGTTAAGCCGGACACGTGGACTGCCGTAGACGGCTTAGGGCGAACCGTAAATACCTATTCCGAAACAGGCGAAGCCCGGGAGGGCAAGTATGTGGGATTATTTTATTGGACCTGGCACTACCAGCGGTCCCAATATGAACCGCGCAACGTATCGGAGATCATCCGTGCACATCCGGAGGCGCGCAACGACTGGAATCATGAGGCTTGGGAGGGGACCGAAAGCGGAACGCCGTATTTCTGGAATGAACCGCTTTTCGGCTATTACCGCAATTTAGATAAATATGTGGTCAGAAAGCATGCGGAAATGCTGGCGGATGCCGGGGTTGACGTCATTATTTTTGACTGTACAAACGGAACCTTTACCTGGAAGCCGGGATATGACACGATCTTTGAGGTGTTTGAACAGGCGCGTGCCGAGGGCGTGGATACGCCACAGGTGGCCTTTATGCTGAATTTTGGTGCGAATGAGAATACGAATACGGAACTGAAGTCGCTTTACCGCGATATCTACAAAAAGGAAAGATACAAGGATTTGTGGTTTATGTGGGAGGGCAGGCCGCTGATTATGGCGCATCCCGACGGATTGGATCCTTATAATGAAACAGAAAAAGAGATTTTAAATTTCTTTACCTTCCGGAGAAATGAACCGTCCTATTTTGCAGAGGACAGAACCATTGAACAGGGCTGGTGGGGCTGGTGCTCCGTCTATCCCCAGACAAAATACGGCGTCCGGGCCGACGGAAGCGTGGAGCAGATGACAGTAAACGTGGCGCAGAACGCCAGCGAGCACGGCCTGGTGGCCATGAATGAC
>USLW01000150.1 GCA_900555605.1 uncultured Clostridium sp.
TCGCTGGTTACGGCTTTTCCGGTACCGATGGCCCAGATAGGCTCATAGGCGATGACGCAGCGGCGCAGCGACGCAGCGTCAACTCCGCTCAGCGCAGCGCGGACCTGATAGTTGATGTGCGCCATGGTAAGCTCCATCTCGCGCTGCTCAAGGCTTTCGCCGACGCAGATGATGGGCTTCATTCCGTACTTAAACGCCGCATGCGCCTTTTTGTTTACGGTGACATCTGTTTCATTAAAATATTGTCTGCGCTCAGAATGACCAACGATCACATATTCCAGTCCTAAATTTTGCAGCATTGCGCCGGAAACCTCTCCGGTATAAGCACCTTTATCTTCAAAATGCATATTCTGCGCCGCAATTTTGATGGCGCTTCCTTCGGATGCGGTAATCGCCGCAGGAATACAAACAAACGGAACAGCGGCAATGATCTCGTTTTCACTATTTTTAACCGCCTCTTTCAGTTCCATAATGAACTCTACTGTTTCTGCAGGCGTCTTGTTCATCTTCCAGTTGCCGGCAATGACTTTGGTGCGGCTGTTTTTATCCAGCAAACATGCAATTCCGGGCAGTACCTTTCCTTCTAAAAATTCAAGCGATGCGCCGCCGCCTGTAGAAATATGCGTGATCTTGTCCGCATAGCCCAGCTGCTCCACAGCCGCCGCAGAATCTCCGCCGCCGATAATTGATACAGCGCCGGATTCCGCCACTGCTTTTGCAATTCTTCTGGTGCCCTCTGCAAAATTCGGGAATTCAAACACCCCCATCGGTCCGTTCCACACCACGGTCTTAGCCTTTGCAATGCATTTTTCGTATTGCTCGATGGTCAGGTTGCCGATATCCATACCGCTCCAGCCGTCCGGCATATCATCGGACGGAACATACATGCGCTCCGCATCATTGCTGAATTCCTTAGCCACAATACTGCCGATAGGAAGCAGCAGATTTACGCCGCGCCGCTCAGCCTTTGCCATGAGCTCACGGGCCAAGTCAAGCTTGTCATCCTCACAGATCGAATTTCCGATTTTATATCCTTTGGCCTTTAAGAAGGTATATGCCATTCCGCCGCCGATGATCAGGTCGTCCACCTTATCCAGCAGGTTGTTGATGACTTCAATTTTATCGGAGACCTTTGCGCCGCCTAAAATTGCAACAAAAGGACGCTCCGGATTTGCAAGGGCTTTTCCCATAATGCTGATTTCCTTCTGAATCAGGAAACCGGAAACTGCCGGCAGGTAATCCGCCAGTCCGGCCGTGCTGGCATGCGCTCTGTGTGCGGTTCCGAACGCATCATTCACAAAAATTTCCGCCATACTTGCCAGCTCTTTTGCAAAGGCCGGATCATTCTTCTCCTCTTCTTTATGGAAACGGACATTCTCCAGCATCAGAATTTGACCGTCCTGCAGCGCGGCGGCCTTTTCCTTGGCATCCGGACCGATTACGTCCGCGGCCTGGATCACAGGCTGGCCCAGCAGCTCGCTCAGGCGTTTTGATGCAGGGGCCATGGAATATTTCATATTGACTTCGCCCTTGGGCCGTCCCAGATGCGACACAAGAATGATTTTCGCCTTATGCTCTGCCAGATACCGAATGGTCGGCAGCGCGCCTACGATTCTTTTGTCATCCGTGATATTGCCTTGTGCGTCAAGCGGCACGTTAAAATCCACTCTGACAATGACGCGCTTTCCTTTTACGCAGATGTCCTCTACGCTTTTCTTATTGTAGTAACCCATATACCAAACACGCTCCCTTGATAAATTCAAATGCGGTCTCAATCGCCGCCGGTATATGCGCTTCCGGCCGCATGATCCCCTGCAAGCTTCTGTTCCACATTTTACCGTTTCACAAAAGCGCATTTATTTTATACCTATTATGGTAAAATATCAACCTTTAATTCAGAATTCAAACTTATTTTCACGGTCGAACATGCCCATCATGGCGCTTTTCGGATCCACCTTTTCAAACAGAACCTCATAAACTGCTCTTGAAATGGGCAGCTCGATTCCATACGCCTCGGAAAGCCGCAGCATAGCCTTCGAGGTATCCACGCCCTCAGCCAGCTTTGACATGCCGATTCCTTTGATAAAATTCTCGCCGTACATGCGGTTATGACTGAATTCCGAAAAGAGCGTCGCCTGATAGTCGCCTAAGTGGGAAAGTCCGTAAGCCGTCAGCTCATTACCGCCCATGGCGCGCACCAGCCGTGAAACCTCCCGCGCGCCTCTTGCCATCAGGGCGCCCTTCAGTCCGGGGCAATCGAAGCCGTCCAGCATACCCGCCGCAATTCCCATCACATTCTTTGCCGCGGCGCCCACCTCGCAGCCGATCAGATCCTGCCCGTAATAAAAACGGATCAGGCTGCTGTTGAGCTCCCCGACTAAAAACTTTGTCAGCTCGATGTCCTCTGACCCGATGATCATACAGCTGGGTCTTCCGGCATAAAAGTCCTGTACATGTCCGGGCCCGACCCAGATGGCCACTCTGCTTCCCGGAGAAACCTCCTCATGGAAAATCTGTGTCAGCCGCTTTCCTGTTTCGCTCTCCAGGCCTTTCATGCAAAGGATAAACACTTTACCCCTCACATCGGCCCGTTTTACCAGATCCTTCAGAAAACCGCGGAATTGCTGGGCGCCGATGGAGACCACTACATATTTGGATTTGTCCAAGGCATACAGAAGATCATCTGTCAGCTCGATGGAATCCGGAAGCATAATATAATCATTCCGGCGCTCCGCCGCAAAACGCTGATAATCCGGAGAATCCGCCAATCCGTACAGCGTCACGCTGTGGCCTTTCACTGCGGCGCAGTACCAAGCAATGCAGCTCCCCCATCTTCCCGTACCGACTACTGTTATATTCATTTCTTTTCCCTATCCTTTCTATGCACACCGCGCACACCGTTATTGTTTCATGCTTTCCGTCTTTTTCCGCGGCAACCCGCATACGCGGCCGGCTGCCGTACACAGCGGAAAGCGCATAAGTACACGTCAGAAATCACGTATGGTGACAAAATATTTATATAACATTTCATGCGGCCTGTATGACAGCTTCGATTGCCGCAGACCTTCGTCACCTTCATCCTCCTCCCGGTTTACATAAACTGCCTGACCCGCCAAGCTGCCGGGAAAACGGCTGGCAATCATCTGATAAGCCCCCTGGTACTGCGTCAGCGCTTTCTCCACGTGTACGTAAAGCGTATCGCCCATCAGCTCTCCGAATGCAAATGCGACGATCTCCTTTCCCACATACAAGGCCCCGCCCGTCAATCCGAGCTGCTCGAACAGCGGCAGGATTTCACTGATCCGCAGCTTTTCCTCTGCCGCCATTCTATCGAGCCAGGCCTTCCGGTGGTTCTGCTCCCCGGCATCCGGTCCAATCCCGTTGGAATTGTACGTCCCGCAGCCCATCGCATCGTCTGCTGCAGCTTCGGCCGGAGCACGCGGGATGAAATCGGGTCCGTCCATCTGATCAATAAAATGCAGATTCCAAAAGCGGATAACCGCTTGCAGGTTGTCCGCTGTAATGGCCTCATAATGATGGTCCGGATAAGTGCGCTGAAAGCTGTTCATATGGTTTCGCGGGCCATGAAGCTTTTTTCCTCTCATCCCGCCCAATGCCTCCGCCAGATATACATAATCCGAGCGGTCATAATTCATTTCACAAGACATCTGCGAGCCATACCGCTCTCGCAGAAAGGCGGCTGCCGGGTCCGGTACATTACACAGCCGCAGCGTGCCATCCTCCTCCGGCTTAAGCCGCACGTATTCCCTCAGCGCCGACAATGCATCCTGCACAGATCCGGTCCCCACCGGAAACGCATAGCAATGCGCTTGTCCGTAAAGCTGCGACTGCAAAAATAAGAATTGGTTCTGCAGCGCATATTTTGTATTAAAAAAAGAACGCCACATAAAAATCCCGGCAGGCGTATAGTCGCATGTCCGATACGGCTGCGCAGCTAAATACGGCCGCATTCGGATAATTGCTTCCATATCTATTTTTTCGAATTTCAGCACACAACAACTTCCTTCACATCGCTTTGTTGTACCAAGGTTTCCCTATCCTGCCCATGATACCACGTTCGGCCGGCTCCTGCAACCGCCATATAGATTTATCAGAGGACGCTCCCCGGAACGGCAGGGCTAAAAATACGCCTCGATTTCATACGGCCCCGCAAGGATCTCGCGGTCCACATATAAGGTTCCGTCCATCCTGGTAAAATGGGCCCATTTTACCAGTGCCGCCATGCCGTTTTCCAATTCCACCGCCGTGATACAGCGCGGATGGACACAGCTTCCGTCATTGAAATACAGGGATTCCCCGGGCGGGGGCAAAGCCGGCTTGTGCGTATGCCCTGCAATCAGCATGCACTGATTTTGCGCCGACCAATCGGACAGGCACTGATGTACACGGCTTTTTTTATGATAATTTTTCCCCGGATCCGTAGGATCATTTATGCCGGACAGTTCTAAAGGACGCCATAAATAACGAACCAGAAAACGGGCCAGACGCCATAAGCGGTAGTTCAGAAAGTCAGCCTGATGGCCGTGCGTCAGAAGAATTTCCCGTCCTGTCCGCCGGTGGCGCAGCTTCAGGCTTTCATGGATCGCAATATCCGGAAACAGCGCCTTTTTTGTCTGCTCGAATTCATCCTCCACCACGGCATAGCTTTTATAGATACTTTTGCTTTTTTTGGCCATATCATGATTTCCGTAAAGCATATAAAGACGCCCCTCCCGGTAAAATCGGGCCATAAGGCTGAAAATATCGCTGTGCATAGTAACAATATCACAGAGACATTTATTTTCCCATAGCTCGTCGCCGTCCCCGAGTTCAAAATACGTAAAGCCTTTGATATAATAGTGACGCAGGGCGGCATAACATAAATTCTGGTTACGTGCAAAATTGTCGGCCCAGCTGCCGTCCCCGCGGTGACAGTCGCTCATAAACACAAGCCGCGATGTGTCATCAAAGGGAATTTCCGGCGCCGTTTGATAAACCCGATCCAGTCTTTTTTGAATCGTCATAAAATCACCAAGCCTTTCCGTCCGAAAGCAGTCGTAAAAAGCGCTTCTTCATGCGAGATCTCCCGAAACGCCGCGGCTGCCGTTTTTTCCATTGTAAAGCGTTTTCACCTTACAGAACCGCAGAGTCTGTTCATACAACGCCGGATTCTGTTTGCGTACCTTCCACAATTGTTCCGCAATGGTTCCGTCCGTTCCCGCGGCAAGCCGAAACGTTTCGCAAAGTTTACGGTTTTTCTCCTGCGCAAGCCTGTCAGAAGCAGGCGTTCTTGTATTGGGCTGCGGCTGCTTCGGCGCACGGAAACATAGGGATACCGTAGTCCGGTATACGCGGTAATCCGCAGCCTGATATCCGGCCTTTTCCAAGCCTTTGATAAATGCGGCCCGCATTTCCGGGTTTTTCAGCCGCACGGAAAGGTCCATCGTAAGGGCGGCGGGCTCTGAGAATTCTCCGACCAAAAAACCTGTCAGCCACCAATGCCGCTGCTTTCTTCTAAATAAAATCTGCCCGTTCCGGCGCACCACGCAGCACATTTTCAGCATATCGCGGTCCTCTGCGCTGTGATAAAACAGTGTTTCCGGCCGCGCTCCGTCCTCCTGCGTATAATAAACGCCCATCTCAGCGCCGGTGGTCATGCCGTATTGGCCCTTCCAAAATTCAATCAGCCATTGCCGGTCGTCATACGTAAAATAAATGGGCTCGCAGTCAATGATCATGCCCAGCGGCGCCGCTGCCTCATCATATAGGCG
>USLW01000151.1 GCA_900555605.1 uncultured Clostridium sp.
GATGCGGCTTGCCAAAGCGGCGCTTGCTGCAGACCGGATCAGACCCTGGCGGACAGATCTTGTGCTGCACTTTGAAAATGTACACGGCAGTCTTCGTGCCGGCTCCCGGGCGCTGGGCTTTGCACTGGCGGATGCGCAGCAGCATATCATGCCCAATGCGATTTATGATATTTCGCTCGAGGGCAGTACGATACGGGTCCGCACGGAAGGAATTCCCCGCGAAACATTGGAAACGTGCTTTTTGTATTATGGTTACGGAAGAAATCCGGACTGCAACGTCACGGATGAAAAAGGATACGCGCTTCCTGCCTTCGGACCGCTCTGCCTGAAGTAATCGATTCCGCAGAAAGAAGGAGCAGGCAGTCAATAAAACCTGCTCTCCATCGGCGCACGTTCTCCCGGATGATTTGCATACAATATATAGAAGTATCATCATCGGGAGGTTTATAAATGGATCTTTTGAGAAGAGGCTCCCGCGGTCCGCAGGTGGAAATGCTGCAGCTGGCGCTGAATCGGGCAGGCTATCAGACCGGTGTGCCGGACGGCATTTTCGGCGCCAATACAGAGAATGCCGTAATCCGCTTCCAGCGGGCAAACGGTTTGTCGCCTGACGGAATCGTGGGACCGCAGACCTGGAAAAAACTGCGGCCGTATCTGACAGGGTATTTTACGTACAGAATACAGCCGGGAGATACCTTTTACCGATTGGCAAAACGCTATGGCATTACAACGCAGGCGATTCTGACGGCGAATCCGGAGGCGGATCCGCTGCGGCTTCAAGCCGGACAGCAGATCGTGATCCCCCTTGCATTTGATATCGTGCCGGAAACCATCCGATTTTCCTTCGAACTGGCGGAATTGTGTATAGAGGGCATTCAGGCCAGATATCCCTTTGTCGGTACGGGGCGTATCGGCAGGAGTGTACTGGGGCGTCCTCTGTACGAGCTGCGGATCGGAAACGGGCCGTCCCATGTGATGTACAATGCCTCCCACCATGCCAATGAGTGGATTACCTCGCCGGTAATAATGAAATACGCGGAACAGCTGGCAAAGCAGTATGCCTTTGGCGGAACGCTGTCCGGAACGCCTGCCGCGCAGGTCTATGCGCATGCGACGATTCATTTGATCCCTATGGTAAATCCGGACGGAGTGGATCTGGTAACCGGAGCCATTGCGCCCGGTACGGCGTATGCCGCTGCCGCGGCCTTGGCCGCGAATTATCCGGATATTGCGTTCCCCAACGGATGGAAGGCCAATATTTCCGGAGTCGATCTGAACCTGAATTATCCGGCAGGCTGGGAGCAGGCCCGGGATATTAAGTTCGCCCAGGGCTTTACTATGCCGGGGCCGCGGGACTATGTCGGGCCGTTTGCGCTTTCGGAACCGGAAAGCCGCGCCATGGCAGATTACACAAGCGCCAATCAATTTCTGCTGACATTATCCTATCACACCCAGGGAGAGGTTATTTACTGGAAATATCTCGATTATCAGCCGCCGAATTCTTATGAGATCGGGGCCCGGCTGTCGGAGGCCAGCGGGTATACCCTGGAGCTTACGCCTTCTGCTTCCGGCTATGCGGGCTACAAGGATTGGTTTATTGAAACGTATAACCGGCCCGGCTATACGATTGAAGCGGGCTATGGGGTCAATCCGCTGCCGCTGTCGCAGTTCGCCAGGATTTATGCGGATAATGAGCCGCTTATGACTGTGGCGGCGCTGCAGGTCTGAAAGAAGAAAAATCTGCTGTTTAGGGCTGCTCCCAATGTGGATTCCGCTGATGAAACGCGGAGAGGGAGCGGCTCCGGCGGCCTGCAAAGTTTGCTTGCATGTCGTTCGTTCCGATGCTATGATGGTCTGGCTGAACGGCAGACTGCTTATGGCTCTGCCGAATATAAAAATCGGACGCCCTCCAATATGCTGAAACGAAATCGTGCTGCAACGAGATTCAGTGAGAGCCGGCGGAAAATTTCCGCTGCTGCGGCGTTCCGGAAGGGAATGGTCAATATGGCAGAGCATATGGAGAAGATGGGAGATTCAAGTAAGTTTTTTTTAAGGGCGAAGCCTGTATTCCTGACGGGATTGGAACAGATTCCCAATATTCAGGCAGGCTTCCGGCAGGATGTTGTTTTTGAAAAACTGCCGGAGCGCGCCGTGTTTCGGGTGACGGCTCGTTCCTTTTATCGACTGTATGTGAACGGTGTTATGGTTATGCACGGTCCGGCCAGGACAGCAGAGGGCTATCTGCGGGTGGATGCATTTGATGCTGCCGCGTATTTTCATGCGGGCGCCAATGCGGTGGCCTTTGAACTTATCAGCTGTGCGGAGGGCTTTCAGAAGCGCTCCAACGATATTACCTGCGAGCCGGGCGTGCTGCGGGCGGAGCTGGAGGCAGACGGCAGCATTGTGCTGGCCACGGATGAAAGCTGGCGCGGAATCCACCTGAAGCAGCGGCATGCCCGGTCCGAACGCATCTCACACTGCCGTCAGAATACGGAAATTTATGATTTGGATGAGCGCTATACGCTGTGGCGGACATGCCCGGCCGGTGCCATACAATGGGACCGTGTATCTGAGGTGCCGTGGAACGCCGTTTTGCTGGAGCGCGGTATGCTGCTGCCGGAACTAAAGAAGATTGCATCCGCAAGGCTGGTAGAATTCGGATCCGCCTATATTGATGAAACGATCCCGGTGGCGCCCACCTTTTTTGAAGCAGGCATGACGGAATCCTTTGATACACTGCCGGAGCGGCCGCGCCACGATTATCTGCGGACCGTGGAAACGCCTCTGAAGGGCCGGGCAGATTATATTGACGGCGGCATTTGCGCGGAGGGAACGGACAGCGATTCCTCTTTATATTTGCATTTTGATTTCGGACAGCTGCATTTGGGCTTTATCGGTTTTACCGTGACCTGCGACCGGGCGGGGGTGCTTGACATTGTCCATTTAGAGACCTATGTACTTTACGATCGGAAGTCGGAAAATACTGCGGGCGCCAATCCCTGCACGCGGCTGCATTTAAAGCCCGGAACCTATACATTCCTGACAATGGAGCCGGCCCTGACACGATATCTGAAATTTTATTTTCGTCCTTCTGAAAAAGCGGCAGAGGCGCCGCCGGTACGGGTGACGCTGACAGATATCCACCTGCGCACATATTCTTATCCGGATTTGGGGCAGGGCGCTTTCCAATGCAGCGACGATGATGTGAACCGTCTTTATGAGGCGGCACGCCGGACGCTTCTGCTGAATACGCTTGATATTTTTATGGATTGCCCGGAACGGGAGCGCGGCGGCTGGCTGTGTGATTCTCTCTGGACCGCACGCGCCGCGCGTATGATGCTGGGGGATCAAAAGGTGGAGCGGGCTTTCCTTGAGAATTTTCTTTTGTTTCCTGCCGAAAAAATCTGGCATGCGTTTTTCCCTGAGACATATCCTGCGCATCGTCCTGATTATGATACGTGTCCGGGAATTACGACCTGGTCCTTCTGGTTGATGGCAGAGCTTTGTGAGTATGCGGAGCGCAGCGGCGATACGGCATTTTTAGAAAAATACCGGAAACGTGTAACTGCCTTTGTGGAAGGCAGCCAAGAGCTGATCGGCGCTTCCGGCCTGCTGGAAAATCTGCCGTTTGTTTTCATTGATTGGTCTCTGTCGAACAACCCGGAGTATCATCAGCCGATTTCCACGGCGGCCAACGCGCTTTATGCCTATATGCTGATTCGGCTCGGAGAAGCGTATCATGTGGAAGCGTGGGCGGAGCAGGGCCGCCAGATGCAGACGGTTATGAAAAATGTACTGGTTTCCTTGGACCCGTTTGCGATCATGCCGGATCCCGGAATCGCCGACTCGATGACCTATGAGAACGGACAACTGTACAAACGCGGCTTCTATTCGGAATCCTGCCAGTATACGGCAATGTGGGCGGGGCTGTATGCACCGGATGAAATTCCGGCAATTACAGAGGAAATTGTCCATCGCATGGGACCGGATCCTACCTGTGCGCCGCGGCCGTACATTGGCCGGGCCGGTCTGTTCATCGGCTTGTGCATTCGGCTGGATATGCTGGCGCGTCTCGGCGAGTACGAAAAGCTGTTTTCAGATATCAAGGCAATTTATGGTCCCCAGCTGCGGGAAGGACCCGGTACGCTGTGGGAAAATGAGATTATAGACACATCCAGCCGCTGTCACGGATTTACTGCGCATACCGGCGTACACCTCACGAGAGATATTTTAGGACTTGGAATTCCGGATGAGCTGCATAAAACCGTAACCATTGCGCCGCATCCCTGCGGCCTGCGTTGGGCCCGCGGAACAGTCAGCACAAGCTGCGGCAGCATTTCTTTATTCTGGACCGCGGAAAAGCATCATTTGCGTATCCGCCTGTCTCTGCCGGAGGCGTTCCGGGCGGATATCCGCGTTCCGGAGGGCTATGAAGCGGTGATTGACCGTATTTGAGGCGGCGGACTGCCCGGCCGGGGCTGCTGTTTCCGGCCGGGCGGCGCGCTTTTGCGATTTATGCGGTTCTTGTTCTTTTCAGAAAGATATGTTACTATATAGTGTATTGTACCAACAATTCGGAGATAGGAGCGTATCATTTTGCTGAATGCGGTTTCTATCGTCCGCACTATGCGGACGGCGCAAAAAAAAGAAAGGAACGGTTTTGGAGGCCGCACAAGCAGAGTCTTGCTTCCTTGTTTGTGCTTCATTCTAATATACTGTACTGCGTTTCTGCTTTCCGCAGTGCCTGCGCGCAGCAATGCCGCCGCCTCTCCTGCAGAAGCGCTCTCCGAGTCAGGTGAACCGATAAATCCTTTATTTCAGATGGATGCGCCCTTAATTGTACCGACGCAAAAGTCCGAGATCACGATTCGGCGCGGTCCGGGATTTACATATCCTGTTCTGCAGGTGGTGCCGACCTGCCACGCGCTGCGTGTGGAGGAAAAGGGGCTTTGGTACAGAGTACGCTATGAAAATGACATCGGCTATGTGTACGGCGCCAGCTTTGATGATGAAAATGCTTATGAGACAGACCGGCTGAAGGGAATTCTGGTGGGAATTGATCCTGACGGACAGATTGCGCCCAATGCACTGCCTGAATATTTGGCGCCGAATTCAAAAGTGCTGACGGCAAAAATGAATGAACGTAATTTCGGCGTCAATTCAAAAACCCCTGATTATACGATTAACTTAAGTGTTGCAGGCATTTTAAAAAAGACTTTGGAGGAGGAGGGCGCTTCCGTGCTTCTTACCAGAGAAAGCAGTGAGATTGATCTCAGCAACCGCGAGCGTGCCGAACTGCTCAGTAAGGCGCACTGTGATGTCCTTGTACGGTTGAGCTGCACTTCCTCCGACAACCCCATGACAAAAGGGGTTGAGATACAGGTATCCCGATTTTCTCAAGATGAACAGACTGCTGCTTTTGCAGCGGAGGTATTATCCAACATTTCAAAGGCCGCGGGACTCGAAAGCATCGGCGTGTCTCCTGTCAGTGAGAATACCTTTCTGAATTGGGCGGAAGGAATTGCGGTTTCCGTTGAGTTGGGTTATCTGACCAATTCCGGTGATGAAAAAATACTGTTATCCGATGTTTCTCAGCTTCAGATTGCAGTGGCGATAAAGGAAGCAGTGGTGAGTTCATTTTATGGCATGGACCAGTGAACAAAAACAGGCGATCGGCATTTCCGGCAGCAATCTGCTGGTGGCAGCGGCAGCTGGATCCGGAAAAACGTCTGTTTTGATCGAACGGATCATCCAGCGGATTTTACCTGAGG
>USLW01000152.1 GCA_900555605.1 uncultured Clostridium sp.
CCGCCGGTACGGCTGACCGCATAAACCAATAGGGTCGTAAGAACCGCGCCGGCAAACGCGCACATCCCGACTCCGGTAAAATATCCGGCAAGCCCGGAAGCAGCGCCGCCGCCGAACGCAATGGCAAGCGCAGCCGCAAAAGAAGCGCCGGAAGAGATTCCGAGAATATACGGATCTGCCATGGGATTCCGGAACAAGCCTTGATACACGCCGCCGCAAAGCGACAATCCGGCGCCGGAAAAAACTGCCAGCAGCGCCCGGGGCAGCCGCATTTTCCAGACGATCACCGCGGCCGGCCCGGAAATATCAGACATATCGATGTACTTTCCGATAAAAGGAAGATGGGAACCAATAATCCGAAACACATCTCCTACACGGATCTTCGCCACACCGATGGTGATCGAACCGGCGCACAGGAAAACCAATACGGCAGGCAAAATCAGCATCGCCGCCGGATATCCTCCCCTGTATATGCCCCGTCCGCCGTCAGCCTTAGCGGCAGGTATTTTCCTCAAATGCGGTCCGCGCATCATTGCGCGTTCCGATCTCCATGTAAAATATCAGCCAGCACGGCAAGGCCCTCTGCAAGCCGCGGTCCCTGGCGGTCCAAGGGATCTGTGTTGATTTCAAAAACGCGGCCCTCTTTCACCGCCGTTAATTCTTTGTATCCTTCCGCGGAACAGAAGCCTTCTTTTGTGTTATATAAATTCGAACAAATAATGATATACGGATCCGCTTCAATCAGCGCCTCTTTACTGAAATACCAGCCCTCTGAATTCTTGGCAATATTGTCGCCGCCGGCCATCTCCAGCATTTTACCGATAAAAGTATCGCCTGTCGCCGTATAATCGCCGTATTCACCGTATCCCACTACATAATATACGGAAACCTTTTCCGCCTCTGCGGCTTGATCGGCAACTGCGGCTACCTGCTCCCGCATTCCGCGTACAACGGCTTCCGCCTGCTCCGATGCATTCAGAATCCGGCCCACAAGTGCAATGGTATCATATACGCCGTCAAAGGAAGCCTGATCATTGATGACAACCACCGGCAGTCCAAAATTTTTCATACTTTCCACGGAATCCGGCATAACCGTACCGGACACCAATACAATATCCGGCTCTAATGCAACGATGGCTTCTACATTCGGCTGCGACAATTCTCCGATCGATGCCACACCCGCTACCTCTTCCGGATAGTTATCATAATCCGTCCTGCCCGCCATCAAGCTGCCTTTTCCCAGCGCATATACGATCTCCGTCAAATTCGGGCCGACAGTAACGATTTTCTGGGGCTGCTGTTTGACAACCACCGTGTTGCCGGCCGTGTCCTGAAACGTATACGGATACGTGGTCTGTGCAGAAGGTCCTTCTGTCGCCGGAATTTGATTGGTTCCCGGCGCAGGGGTTGCCGCACTGTCCGGCTTGTCCGCACAACCGCAGAAACAGAGCACGGCGGCAGCAAAAATCAGCAGAAAGGCTATGCCTTTACAAATCTGTCTCTGATGACAGTTATGTACTGCAGTACCTTTTGTTTTTCTTGCATACATCATGAATAAAATACCTCCGTTTTGCCGGCTCGGCCGGCAGTTTGTTTTGGCGTTCTGCATACGCCCGCATGTCCTGAGTATCTTACTATAGGGCATGATGGATTGACAAGTAAAATCTTTTGTTTTTTTGGATAAAATTAAGTATATTGCGCATATAGCCGATAGGCGTGCCCTTCATGCGCCAATCTGATTGCTTTTCGGATTTTTGAAATATATAATACCGGCAGATCGGCGCGTTGCCGGCAGCAATCGGGGAAACGCGGCGGCAATCGAAAGAGACGGAAAGGCGGCGGATAAAATGAGCGGCAGCAGCGCAGACGAATCAGCACACGGCATGATGGCGGATTCAATCATGCGTGTAAAATACTATGCACACCGCGGTCTTTATCAGAACACTGCCCCCTATCATGCGCCGGAAAACTCGCTGTACGCGTTCCGGGCTGCCGCTGCACGCGGTTACGGAATCGAGCTTGACGTCCGGCTCACCAAAGACTGTCAAGCAGTTGTTTTTCATGATAAATCCCTGGCCCGTATGTGCGGTGTCCCCGGTTCGGTCCGAGACTATACCTATGAAGCGCTTTCCAAGCTTCGACTGTGCGGCGGCAGCGCGCAGATTCCTCTGCTTTCACAAGTGCTGTCCGAAATAAACGGAAAGGTTCCGCTGATAATCGAAATCAAGGCGCCGCTTCGTTCTGCAGAAACCTGCTGCCGCATCGCTGAGGTTCTGTGCCCATATGACGGTCCGTTCTGCATCGAATCCTTTCACCCCTCCTGTCTGCGCTGGTACCGCAGGCACGATCCTCGTATCCTGCGCGGACTTCTGCTGAAAAAAGGAGGCTTTCTCCGTTTTCTGCTTTCTGCTCCGGATTTTATATCCTATGATATCCGAAGCAGAAAACGAACCGGCAGAATGCCTTTCTCTTTTCATCTGATCCGTTGGAGCAGCCGTCTTTTCCGCCGCCCTCTTCGCCGGAGGTCTGTCTGCCCTCCCGATCAGCCTGCCTGCACACATCCAGAGGCGCCGGTATCCGTACCGCACGCAAAGCCTGAAAAAAAACGGAGCAGCGTGCATAACAAAATACCAGCTGCCGCCTGGACGGTACAAAGCCAAGAAGCCCTTATTCAAAATCAGACTGATTTCGATTTTTATATATTTGAAAACTTCCTGCCGTAAGGCGGGGCTGTTCTTCAGCTAAAATTACGCTGCACGGGTTGCGCTGTACAAAAAAAGCAAGTACAATGACAGAATCCGAATTTATTGCTGCGCAGCAAAGCAATTCGAACGATTGAAGGCGTATAGAAATTTCGGAGAATAAAAATGATGCAGGAGCGATATATGGACTGGACGGATATCATTATTAAAATCAGTACTAAGGATACGGAGACTGCGGCCGCCGTGGCGCAGCTGGCCGTACCCCGCGGGATTTATATCGAAGATTATTCAGACATAGAGGAAGAAATCAAACAATTCGGCCCGGTGGAGATCATAGACGAAGCGCTGCTGAAAAAGGATCGGAGCACTGCTTGCATTCATGTCTATATCAGTCCCCAGGAGAATCCGCAGGAATCCGTGACGTTTTTACAGGAACGGCTGACGGCGGCGGGGATTGCGTATGAAACGGATATGCAGCGCGTTTCAGAGGAAGATTGGGCAAATAACTGGAAGCAGTATTTTAAGCCCCTGCCAGTGGGACAGAAGCTGATCATCGTTCCAACCTGGCATCAGGAGCCGATCCAGGCGCACGGCCGCGTACAGCTGACAATCGATCCGGGAATGGCCTTCGGATCCGGACAGCATGAGACCACAAGGCTCTGTCTGGAATTGCTGGAGCAATTTGTACAGCCTTCCAGCAGTCTGCTGGACGTAGGGACAGGCAGCGGGATTCTGGCAGTGGCGGCGCTGCTTATGGGCGCTGAAAATGCCCTGGGGGTGGATATTGATAAGCTTTCTGTTAAAATAGCGGAGGAAAATGCCGCGCTGAACGGCGTAGGAGGCAGATTTCGCGCAATCTGCGGAGACCTGGCCAAAAACGTTTCCGGCGTCTATGATATTATTACCGCGAATATTGTAGCAGATATTATTCTGCAGCTGCTGCCTGACACGGCCAGATTGCTGAAAAAGGACGGGATTCTGATTCTGTCCGGAATTATTGCGGAGCGGGAAGCCGATGTATTCAGCGGCATCTCTCAAGCAGCGCTGCAGGTCCGCGCCGTTGTGCGGGACCGGGGCTGGTGCGCAATCGCGTGCGGGCCCGTATAAATACAGGCCCGCGCTTCCCTTCACCGATCTCTTTTCTCTATGTGCCATATGGCTTTAGTTCAGCATAATGCCGGATATTTTCGCAAAGGAGTCCAGGGAATATGAACGGATCTCCTGTGCTGTAATGACGTAGAAGGCCTCCTCAATAAACAGACCGCGGACACTTTCGTAATAAGGATATCCCCCTGTTTCCGTAAGATCCAGCTCCGCACGCTTCACAAAGCCCGTCTCCGGATCATATCCGAATATCAGATAGGTCCCGTTGGCAGCAAATGCAATCAGGTTCTTGCTTTGATTCACAAGGATCGCCTTATGGTTATAAGAAGCTTCAGACCAGCTGTATTGCATCCCCAATAAATACGTATGAATTTCAGAAACATCCGCAGGATCGGATACGTCGAACATGCTGAGCTTCATCCCGCCGACGGCACCGGTATTCGGATCGGCATCCTTTCCGATTCCGAGAAGCAGTCCCTGCCCATACGGATGCAGATATTCCGAAAAACCGGGGATCTTCAAGGCACTCAGAATTTGAGGAGACTGCGGATCCTTCAGGTCCACGGCAAACAGCGGATCAACCTGGCGAAAAGTAACAAAATATCCGATTTCTCCGTCAAACCGCACCGAATATACCCGCTCACCCGGTGCTACGTCTTCTATTTTTCCTACAACTCGCATCTGTTCATCCAATACATAAAGATGATTTATTCTGCCGGTTTCAGACTGCATTGCCGAATCCACCGCAGAATTGCTGTCATTGTATATCCGATAGCGGTCTTCTGTTGTCACAATGCGGAAGCAGCCATTGTAAACATCCATGGAAAATTGATTCAGGACCGTGCCCGGCACCGTGCCGGAGGCGGCAAAAGACACAAAACCGCGGTCCATTGTAAATTTCAGGAGCGTTGTATTCGCCGAAACCACACCGTCCGTTTCCGAGCTTGCACTCACGGCGATTACCATCATATCGGCATTTGCATACAAATTCTTTCCGCTGCCCAGCACGGCCTTAGATGAGATATGATTCTCCGGCTTTTGCGTATCCGCACCGGTTACGACAATATAAGAAGAAGTCTTCGGATTAGGGACAATTGTGATATCCGCTGCCGCAAGCGCAGTCTGTTCACGTGCATCCGTATAAAGGTACGGCGTATACGTCGCCGGATCACTTTTTTTGATATCCCGATTGACGGAATGTACGGTGGTAACATACAGGATATCTCCCACCATGCGTGACGACAGGTATCTTCCGCTTTGTCCCAGCCGCTTCATCAGAACCGGATTCGTGCGGTCAGTCATATCATAAATCTCAGCGCATACGGACTGCCGGCCGCCGGATACATGAGCAGATCCATCAAGGGGACCTCTCCATGCATCGTCATAAGCATCCTTTCCGGCTTCATCCGTATACGTCGTCTCCTTTTCCAACAAAATCAGACGGTTATCCGTAATGTAAAGCTCAAAGGCAGCAGCAACCGATCTCTCATTCTGTTTTTCACCCGCATGCGTTTTGGTTCGTTCCAGCCTTGATACAATGGTTAAATTTCCGTCATCCGCTGCTGCGATATAGATATAGGAGCCGGATACCGCATAAATATAGCGTCCGTCTGTCTTAACGATATCAGCCTCCTGCACGCCCGCCACCTGCAGATTTGTATCGGAATACTCGGGGTTTCGGCTGCCTTCTCCATTCGGCACGTTGACATCCATATCTGCACTTTCGGAAGAAGGTGCATAGAGTACTTTTTCCGCGCTGTCATTCTTTAAAGCCGGACGGAACAAGCCTGCCAGCAAATCCCCGAAGGACCACGCTTCCTTTTCCGGTTTCTGCAGCGTGCGGATTACCTCATAGATTTGATCATAGCTCTCCGCAGCAGCAATCAGGTGTTTCGGCAGCGGCCGGAAATTTGTAAGATTGAAAAAACGGACGGAGAGCAGCACAACCGCAAGGCAGGCAGC
>USLW01000153.1 GCA_900555605.1 uncultured Clostridium sp.
GCTTTGTGTACCGGGTCATAGAACAGAACCGGTACGCAGTCTCCATGTATGGTACATAAAGTGATTCCCCTTGTGTTGGTAACCATTGCATCATAACCGCAGGCAAGAATCTCATCCGGTGTCTGTCTGGCCACGCCGATTCCCCGCAGCGCCTGCGTCACATGCAGTACGCGGCCGCTGTGAACCTGGGGAACACAGGTAATAGAATCCAAAGGAACATCCAATGCATATGCCGCCCGCCTGTAGTTTTCCATGACCCGGGTGCGGGCATTCTCTCTGCGGAAGCTTAAATTCAAGCTGCGGCATCTGCCCTCGGAAACGCCGCCGCTTCTTGCCGTAAATCCGTGAACAAGCGCCGCATCCGTATGCCCTGCGGCAGACACGCGCCCCACAGCCTCCGATAATCGGTCAAACTGCAAAAGAATAACCGGATCTGCCGAATCCACCGCTTCTTCTGCCCGGCCGCTCTTTTGATCCCCACAGGGTTCCTTTATATAAACTGTTTTGTACCGATACATACCAACCTCCGTTATCTTTGAAACATCAGTGGAAACATCAGGGTGGGAGCCTCTTTCGTATTGTACTACAACCGTTCAGTGTTGGCAAATGAAAAAGGCGTTTGCGGCCCTGTCTAAAAGCTGTTATACTATCAAAGACGTTTATTGTAATAGATTTTGACGCGGCGCGCCTTTGCGGTCAGGCTGCGGGAAAGCAGGGATTTATATGTTGCATATCGGCTGTCATTTATCTTCGTCAAAGGGATACGCGCATATGGCAGAAGAAGCGCTGTCCATCGGAGGAAACACCTTTCAGTTTTTTACAAGAAACCCGCGGGGCGGCCAGGCCAAGGCCATTGATCCTGCAGACATTGCCGCGTTTTTATCAGCAGCCGCGGCGCACGCATTTGCGCCGGTCATGGCACATGCACCGTATACCCTGAACCCCTGTGCAGAAAAAGCCTATGTCCGGGAATTTACGCAGAATACAATGGCAGACGATTTAAAACGCCTCGAATGGACCCCTGGCAATTATTATAATTTTCATCCGGGCAGTCATGTCGGCCAGGGCAGTGAAATAGGGATTGCGATGATTGCGGATATGTTGAACAAAATTATCAGACCGGAGCAGCACACAAAAATTCTTTTAGAGACCATGTCCGGCAAGGGCAGTGAGGTGGGAGGCAAATTTGAAGAACTCAGAGCCATCATGGACAGAGTGGATCATGCGGAAATGCTCGGCGTCTGTCTGGATACCTGCCATGTTTATGATGCCGGCTATGATATTGTAAATAATCTGGACGGCGTGCTGGCGGAGTTTGATCAGATCATCGGACTTGAGCGACTGTGTGCAGTGCATTTGAACGATAGCAAAAATCCTTTTGCCAGCCATAAAGACCGACATGAAAAGATCGGCCGGGGTACTCTCGGACTGTCACTTTTTGCCGAGGTCATTAATCATCCCCGGCTGCGGGATCTGCCATTTTATCTGGAGACTCCGAACGAACTCGATGGTTATCGGGAGGAAATCACGCTGCTCCGCTCTTTGTATCGGGATATATAAGGATAAAAAGAATATGCGCAAATGTGAAATACCTGTCGTTGTCCCGGCGTCTTGCACCTGCGCCTTTTACAGCACAAAAACGCCGTCTATTTCAAAACTCTTTTTTATGATGGAAAATGTGCAAATTCTTCTTCGGTTCCGTTAAAAACATTTAAATCAATATACGTCTCCGGGCCGTCGTACCCCTTTAAGCTTCCCCTGTGGGAATACTGCCAAAAGGTCCATTCTCTGTTGTCCGGCAGCGCGGCCTTTTCATAAACGCTGCGCAGCCAGATCGGATAGGCGCAGTAGCCGCCTCGGATATACATCTCATAGATGTCAGGCGTAACATATAAGATCGGTTTCATCTGATAATGCTGCTCTAAGGCTGCCAGCAGCGAGTCTAAAATTGCGCATACATCTGCCTTCGGCAGCGGTTCGCTTCTATATTTTCCGTAGAATTCGAGATCAATTACCGGCGGCAGCATATGGTCTGTTTTAGGTACGGTCTGAATAAAATTTTTTGCCTGAAACAGGCCGGGACTGTCATAGCTGAAAAAATGGTATGCACCTATGCGGATATCCGTCTGCATTGCGGCGGACCAATTTTCCGAAAATAAGCTGTCCTGATAACTGCTGCCTTCTGTGGCTTTAATAAAAGCAAACCGGATATCCTGCCGTGCGATCTGCTGCCAGTCAATCGTCCCCTGATAATGAGATACGTCAATTCCTCTGACCGGATATTCTGTTAAGGATGGGCTATTGAACCAAAGCCTGCCGCTGCAGAGCAATAGGCCGAGGGCGCTCAGCAAAACAAACAGCAGTACAAACCCGATAAAGAATCTCTTTTTCATCGTAAATTCCCTCGATCCATGTCCGCAAGCGTCTCGAATCAATTCCGCTTTTTATTTTACCACAGATCCTTGCGTTCGCAACTGCTGCCATCATATTTTATATATACTGCATAGCGCCGTCCTCTCAATAGTGCCATTTGAGAATATCATGAAACAAATACACAACGCCGGCCATCGGCCCCGGAACCGTTATATCCGTCACATACAGAATCCAGAGCACAAACGCTGCCGAAAATAAAATCCAGAATACAAGATACTGTGCTTTTCGGGCATTCGATTTTGCCTCAGTCTCCTGCTTGATGTCAACAAACGCATACAAAGCAATCATCGCAAACACTACTAAAAGAATCAAATATGCCATAAACTGTCACCTCTTTTCCAAACCGGGTCAGGTCACAAGCCACCAAACCACAGGGTCGGTTCCTGTTTTGCAGAGTTCGTTTTACATATTACGAATGAGATGGCGCAGCCGGCTGCTGCGGCGTCTGTTCAGGCCTGTCAGCCGGCACCCGCTTGATACGCTTTTTAATCGTACCGACGACATATGTGAGCAGCGGAAATATCAGCTGCGGGAACAAGCAGTAAATCGGAATGGTATTGATTGCCCAATTCAGCATCTGGATGTTGGAGTTTGTATTGACGGAGGAAAATACCGCGATCAGTGCTGCGACTGCTCCGCCGATGGCACGGTGGGAAGATAACCCGCAGATTTGCGCTGTAGCAATATTGGTTGCGTAAAATATCACCGCCATTTTAAAAAACAGCAGAAGTAACAGCGGGAAAGCCACCATGATTTCAATTCGCGTAAAGATATCACCGATTTCTACCAGCCGTATCACTTCATATGACGGATATGATAAAATATCCGTAAGCGGGCCTAATACAAGAATATCCCGCAAAATAACAATCAGCAGCAGCCCGGCACCTAAGAGGATTGCTCCGACGAAATACTTATACAAGCTGTTGGGATTATTCTGACCATTGGGCGCAGCACATAACTGCAGCTGTTTTGACTGCCTGCCGGAATCCGCAGCGGCAGCATATTTATTTTTGGGAACCGCTTTTTTGCCGTCCTTTACCTGCGGAAGAAACATTGTGAAGATAATCATCTGTCCAAAGGGCACTACCGTTGCAACATGTATGCCCTGAATGTAATCCATAGGCTCCTGCTGCAAAACAGGCAGTAAATATTCAAAATTCATATCCTTAATTAAAAATATTGTAATAAGACACACGATTGCTGTAATGATAATACTCAAAATCGCAGCTGAACTGGAAAAAAAGTCCATTCCGTATCTTGCGGCCCAAACACACAATATCAACAGCAGAGCAACAATCAAAAACTGCGGTACCCCCATAATCATATCTCCGGCAACAAACTGACTGGTTTCCTTTGCAATCAGACAACATGCCAAAATAAAATAAAGCAGATATGCCACAGATATTATTCTTCCGACTATTTTACCAAATACAAGGTCATTAATCTCTATTAAATTTTTACCCGGATACAATGCGCATAGCTTTACATATAGAAGCGCAAGGACCATTGCAATACCGGCTGCAATCAGAAACACCAGCCACGCCTCATGCTGTACAACATGAAATAAATACATGGGATATAGTAATGAACCTTGCATAAAACAAGCCATTATAAATAGAAATTGTCTGTTTGACATAACCGCGACTCCTTTTGAAGTACTCGTGCAAAGCAGGTCCCTATCCTTGTATCTGCGTCATCGATTCGATTAAGGAACCGGTACGCACAAGGTTCGCTGTTACCTGTACTTCTATTTTCATATTTTTATATAATTCTTGCCAATTTTCCCGTAAACCGGTATTCCATTGTTTCGGATAGTGTCTGGATAAATATGCGCTGATTCCGAATATATCGGAGCCCAACTCTCTTGCTTTCTGAAATGCATCTAAGATCTCGTCACGAACTTCCTGTTCTGTGTGCGCAGCAATCAGCTTCATGACAGCTTCATCCCGGAGCGGAATATTCTCTGTAAGATGACCGATAGATCCGCTTATATCAACCGCAACCTTTGTACGGAGCACAGGCTCCGACCCTTCTGTATCCAATTTAATATCCGTCTTTCCGGTAGCCTTCAAAACCTCAATACTTGCCGTTGTTTCCTCACGGTCCACCGGAATGACAAGTACAGTTGACTGAACCTGATTCATGACCCAGAGAAATCCTCTTGTCTGCTTTTCGTCAAGCTTTCCGATCATTTTTCCGTCATCAATGACTGCAGACCCTGTAACAAGAAAATGATCCGGACCTTCATTATCGCTTAACGCTTCCTCCGATTTGATAATCGGAAAGAGCGAAGCCGTGAATGCACTTCTTTCTGCGATTGCATAGTCAAACAAAGTCAATGTCGGAGCCTGGGCCGCCATTCTTTGTACTTCAATCAACTTTTCAATGTCCTGGGCAGGCAGGGATTCTAATTGAGAATTGATATACAAAATATCGCCTGCCCTGCCTTCGGCAATAACCATTTTTACTAAATATCGTGTCTCATGATCCCTCAGAAAAAAATCAATATACGGGTTGATACCTTCCTGTGCCAGTTCTTCACCGAAAATAATAATCTTATTATGTGAAATATAAAGCTTTCGATTTGTCCGGTGTACCGCAGATCGAAGCATTGCAAAGATATCATTACATTCCAGCTCAACGTTCCAATAGGCCGCATCAGCGCTGTTTCCTGCGCTGTCTGTCCCTCCGGAGTTTCCTCCTTTGACAGAACTTGTGCGGACCACCTGTGCGGTTACCATCAGTCTGCTTTTTTCCGTATTTTCTTTACTTTTTTCATTTAGATGATCACATTTATCAAGGGCAATGCCTAAAACAATTGCCAGCGAGTCCAGCTCTCTTTGTGCATCGCCGCCCGAACACCCGGCAAACATCGTACACATTATAACAAGCAGCATAGACATACACAGCAATCTTATACGTGTTTTATGATATGATTTCATGATTCTGAGCCCTCCAGACATTCTGCGCATTCTGAAATTATTTTAAGCCGGCGGAATTTTGCTGTTTTCTCTGATCTCATCTTGTGCCGCCATTTTGGACGGTCTCCGGTGCATCAGCCATAACGGTGCCCGGACCATAGAATCCTTCAAATCGCTTGTGTCAACCGGCAATAAGGGAGACAAATATGCATATCCGAAGGACCTGAGGGCCGTTGTATGCAGCAGCAGGCCAATAATTCCGATGGTAATGCCAACACCGCCCAATAAGCCTGATAATATCAAAAAAATCCACCGCAGCAGGACCTCCTGTTCATTGGCGGAGGATACAACAAAACCGGAAACTGCAGTAAGCGCAACCACGATAACAAGCGGCGCGCCTACAAG
>USLW01000154.1 GCA_900555605.1 uncultured Clostridium sp.
ACTGTCAGCTCAAGCTAAAAAAGACGGTTAACGTCCCCACAATAAAAACAGAAATCCCGGCGGACTTTGCAATGCGCATCAGCGCCCCGGTAATTTCACGCACCTGGCTGACACTGCCGGGCGCCGACGTTACAGCTTCGTCTACAATGGTCTGAATCGAATCCACCACCACATAGGCGGGCTTCAGCCGTTCTATTTGTGTTTCAATGACGCGCAGGGAGGTTTCCGGTAAAATATAAAGCTGCTCCGCACAGATATGCAGACGGTCCGCACGCATTTTAATCTGCCTGTCGGATTCTTCTCCGGAGACATAAAGCACCGCGCTGCCGGAAGCAGCAATATAACCGGAAAGCATAAGCATTAATGTGGACTTTCCAATTCCGGGATCGCCTGCCGCCAGCAGCAGCGAGCCTTTCACAATTCCGCCGCCCAAAACGCGGTCCAATTCCGAAAGGCCGGTGGATTGACGCGTGTCCGCGGCACCTGCCTGAATATGCATAACAGAAACGGCTTCATTTCCGCGCTCCGGTCCGATCCCCGCGGTGCTAGGGCTCCCGCGCTTGGGCTCGGGCTCGATCTTTTCTTCGGCAAATGAATTCCAAGCGGCGCAGCCCGGACACTTGCCGAGCCAGCCGCTGGATTCATATCCGCATTCTTTACAAAAAAATACAGTCTTAGCCTTCGCCATTTGCTTCTTCCGCCTTCAGCACCACCGTGCCGTCCACCACGGTAACATGCACATTTCCCTTTTGTATCGTACCGTCGAGCATACTTTCCGCAATTTTGTCCTCAATGTGATTCTGAATCGCGCGTTTCAGCGGTCTGGCTCCGAAAATCGGATCATATCCCTTATCCGCCACAAAATCCAATACGGACTCGTCAAAAGTAAGCATAATTTCGTTTTCTGCAGACCGCCTTTTCAGCTGCTCAAGCAGCAGTCCGGCAATCTGTTTGATCTCCGGTTTGGTCAGCGGCTGAAATACGATAATATCATCCACTCTGTTCAAAAATTCCGGACGGAACATTTTTTTCAGCTCTTCCATCACGGATTTGCGCATATCTTCATACTTTTCCGTATCACTGCTGTCCGTAAAGCCCAAACGCTTCGGCTCGGTGATATTGCGTGCGCCTACGTTAGAGGTCATGATGATCACCGTATTTTTAAAATCCACCACGCGGCCCCTTGAATCAGTCAGCCGGCCGTCCTCCATAATCTGCAGCAGAATGTTGAACACATCGGGATGCGCCTTTTCGATTTCATCAAACAGAATTACGGAATACGGCTTTCTGCGCACCTTCTCCGTAAGCTGCCCGCCGTCGTCATATCCCACATATCCCGGAGGAGATCCCACCATGCGGGATACGCTGTGCTTTTCCATATATTCGGACATGTCAACCCGAATCAGCGCTTTTTCATCTCCGAAAAGCGCTTCCGCCAGCGCCTTGGACAGCTCTGTTTTGCCGACCCCCGTAGGACCGAGGAATATAAAGGAACCGATGGGACGCTTCGGATCCTTCAATCCGATTCTGCCCCGCCGGACTGCTTTTGAAACGGATACAACTGCATCGTTTTGTCCGACAACACGTTCATGCAATACTTTTTCAAGATTCAGCAGACGCTTGGATTCGTCCTCTCCGAGCTTTGTCACGGGAATGCCTGTCCACGCGGAAACAACAGCCGCAATATCTTCCTCTGTCACAGTATCCGCCTTGATGGTATCCTTTTTCCAGGCCTCCTTCTGCGCATTCAGATCCTCCCGCAGCTTCTTCTCTTCATCCCGCAGCTTTGCAGCCTTCTCAAATTCCTGATTGTTGATTGCCGCTTCCTTCTCCGTTCGAAGAGATTCCAGGCGATCCTCCAGATTCTTAATATCCGGTGTCAGCGTATACGTCTGCAGACGCTTTCTGGAGGCTGCCTCATCAATCAGGTCAATGGCCTTATCCGGCAGGAAGCGGTCATTGATATACCGATGGGAAAGGGTTACAGCAGCCTTCAGCGCCTCGTCCAGAATCGTAACATTGTGATGGGACTCATACTTATCGCGGATTCCCTCCAGAATACGGTATGTTTCCTCTGTATCCGGCTCGTCTACGATAATCGGCTGGAACCGCCGCTCTAAAGCAGCATCCTTTTCAATATATTTTCGGTATTCATTCATTGTGGTGGCGCCGATGAGCTGAATCAGGCCTCTCGACAAGGCCGGTTTTAAAATATTCGCCGCATCCATGGCGCCCTCTGCTGCGCCGGCGCCGATCAGCGTATGGATTTCGTCAATAAATAAAATAATATTCCGGTTCCGCTCCACTTCCTCCATTGCCTTTTTAATCCGTTCTTCAAATTCCCCTCTGTATTTGGCACCGGCAATCATACCGGAGAGCTCTAAGGATACGATGCGTTTATTTTTCATAAGCTCCGGTACGTTTCCGGAAGCAATCAGCTGTGCCAGCCCCTCACAGCGGTCTTGCCCACCCCCGGCTCGCCGATCAGACAGGGATTATTTTTGGTGCGGCGGCTCAGTACCTGCATGACGCGCTGTACTTCTTTCTGCCGGCCCACCACAGGATCAAACTTGTTGTCCTTTGCCATCTGCGTGAGATCCCTGCCGTATTGATTCAGCACAGGCGTATCTCCGCCTTCCTGCCGTGCGTTCCCGCCTGCATTGCCGAACACGCCGCCTTTATCCTTCATCGCAGCTTCCTTCACCGCAAAATCCTCTCCGAGAATAAATTTGCTGAAATCATTAAAAAAGTTCTGCGGATCCACACCTAAGTCAATCATAATCCGCAGCGCAATGCTGTCCATTTCATTCAGAATCGCCATCAGCAAATGTTCTGTTCCCACATAATTATGGCCCAACTTTCTGGCCTCGTGAACGCTGTTGTTTACCACACGCTTGAAAGTCGGCGTAACCTTTGCGGCAGCAGCGCTGGCCACACCCTCTGATATGTTATTTCCCATATACGTCCGGATCAGATTGCGAATTGCATCCGGCGTGGCGCCATGCTGTACCAGCAATTTGCCTGCTACACTGCCCTCGTCACTGGACAGCCCCAGCAGCAGATGCTCGGATCCGACGTAATTACACCCCATATTTTTTGCCTCAAGTTCCGCGGTGCGGATTGCCTGCGCCGCCTTTTCAGTGAGTCTGATTTCCATGATGATCTCCACCCTTTCACAAAATCCCGTAAGATACTCTATTTTTCCGCTGTCTCCGCCGAATCTCCGCCATTCTTCGGCTGTTCCGTCAATTCCCGTTTAATGACCAGCGCACGCACCTGATCTCGCTCATTGGAATCCAGAATCCGTCCGGTGAGCTTTTGCAGCGTAGCAGGCTGCACCATTGTCATAAGCTTAATCAGATTCACGTCCGTGCCGCTTATAATTTTCAAATCCACCCCCATTTTCACCTCGGACAGCAGTGACAATGCCTCTTTCGCACTGATAATCCGGGCATTGGTCAGAATGCCGTAGGCACGGAATACCCTGTCCTCGAATTCGATTCCGGAATTTTTATACAGATATTCCCGGTAATTCCGCTCCATTGTGCAGATCTGCGTGATAATATTATTAACATTAATAATAATATCATCCTCCGTATGTCCCAAAGTAAATTGGTTTGAAATCTGAAAGCAGTGCGCCACGGCATTGCTGTTCTCCCCATAAATCCCGCGTACCGCAATTCCGAGCTTTCCGCAGGAATCCAGCACCTCTTTAATTTTATCTGTCAAAACCAGTGCCGGCAGGTGCAGCATGGCAGAGGCTCTGATAGCGGTTCCTACATTTGTCGGACAGCTCGTTAAATACCCGAATTCCGGTGAAAATGCATATTGCTTCTGGAAGCACGGCAGCGATTCGAATTTCAGGCATTTCTGGTACGCTTCCTGCAGCTGATAGCCGGGTAAAATACATTGTATCCGCAGATGATCCTCCTCGTTTACCATAACGGAAAGACCATCCTCCCCGATCATCACCCCGCAGGGCAGCGTTTCCTTTTCCGCAAGGTCCATGCTGATCAAATGTGTTTCCACAAGAGAATTCCGCTCCAGGGCCGGCATATCGCTCATCCGCAGAACCCTTCCGTCTCTGCCCTCTGTCCGCAGTCCCTCCTCAACAGCCGAAATCACATGATTATAATCCGCCTCCGTACATTTGTTCGGAAAAGGAATTCCCGTAAAATTTCTGGCAAAACGAACGCGCGTACTCAGCACCACGTCCTGCTGAGGGCCTTCGCTGGCATACCACTCAACCATGCTGCGCACCCCTTTCCAGTTCCTTGATCTGATCACGCAAAAGTGCCGCCCGCTCAAAGTCCTCAGCCTGTACCGCTTCCTTCATCTGCGCCTTCAGGCTCCGGATTTCCTCGGAATCCTCCGGCTCTTTGCCAGCAGCAGGTTCTGCCTGCACATCAGGCTGCGGTATCTGTGCCCCCTGTTCCGTCAGTGCCTGGCGGAGCTCTTCAAGCTCCGCGGCAGCAGGCGTTTCCGTCCCGGCAGCGGGCTTTCTTCCGATATGAAGGCAATTGCCGTGAACCTTCCTAAGCAGCGGTCTTACCTGATCGACAAACGTGTGATAGCACTCCGAACAGCCGAGCTTGCCGGTTTCGGAAATCATGCTGTAAGTGGTCCCGCATACGGGGCACTTTTTCACACTGCCGCTGCTGCGCTGCTGTGCAATCAGAGACCAAAGCCCCTCCAAGCCCAGCAGTCCCGAATACGCGGATTTTACATCCTCCTTTGCCTGAAAAGCAGGCTTGCTGATTTCCACCGCACAGCTGTCGCAGATATGCATAACATATTTCTGGTTGTTCATCACCTTTGTGAGCTGCATGGTCGCAGGCTTCACATGACATCTTTCACATAACATCGTTAGTCCCTTCCCCTCTTTGTTAAATCACCAGCGCAGTCAGCATATGCTTCAGCAGCGCCGCCCGGTATTGGTCGCGTTCCTCCTGCGGGACGGCATACAGCATTTTATCACTGACAGCCGCCTCCAAAAGTCTGGCTTCCCGTTCGGTTATAACATTATATTCAAAAAAGTTCCGAATAAAAATCCGTGCATCATTTTGTGACAGACACGCTCCGATTCCTGCAATGACATGCATAAAATAATGATTATCCTTTTTGTCGAACTGCATTCTGTAAATCCGGATGCAGCCTCCGCCGCCCCTTCTGCTTTCCACAAAATACCCTTTTTCTTCAGAAAAGCGGGTATCAATTACATAATTGATCTGAGACGGAACGCAATGAAACTGTGCGGCCAGCTCGTTCCGCCGTATTTCTACGGCTTCCGGCGCACAGTCCGCAAGAAGCTCCTTGATAAATTCTTCAATCATATCACTCAGTCGTGCCAATGGATTTCACCAGCTTTCCTCAGCAGATATTCAAATAAATACAGCTTCTATGGTCAAAACTGATTTTGACTTTCTTTGACCTATGGGCTATATTATACCACCGGACAAATTTCTGTCAATCCCCAAATTCATATCGAATTGCCGCTAAAACAGCAAGTCCGGCGGTTTCGGTGCGCAGAATGCGTTTTCCCAAGCTCACCGGTATAAAACCTGCCGAAAAAGCGGATTCTGCCTCCGCACCTGCAATTCCGCCCTCCGGACCGATAAAAACGGAAATTGATTTTTGCAGTTTCATGGCCTGCAGACTGTCCGGATGCCGCAGCACCTGCTTGAGCGTCCGTTCTGTTTCATTTTCATATGGCATCAAGCGCAGGCCTTCCGGTGCCTGCCGG
>USLW01000155.1 GCA_900555605.1 uncultured Clostridium sp.
CAGCCTATATACTATTGATTTTTATCTTTCAGGTACAGCGTTTTTCTTTTGAATATCAGCAGGTCTCTGTCCTGCAATTCATCCTTTCGCTTTGTGCCTTTTTGCTGCACATCATATTATGTATTTTTTTAAGAATCAAAAAATATACTGCTGCCGCAAGCGGCCTCTTTGTCTATCAGCTGATCGGTGCTGTCAGTTACTTTATTTATTTTATTGCTTTTATGCTGAGATCCGGCGTCGCGTTTTTTGAAACGCTATTCCGTTGGTGGTCCTTCCTCTATCAGCCCTTTGTCATTGTGCTTTCCCGGATCACGGGAATTTCCCTCAAGTTTTCCATAGGGCTGTGTTATTTATTGCTGACCTATATCAGCGGCAGAACCATCCTATCTATTCGAAAAGATATCGCCTTTGAACGCAATGTCGCTGAAGATAAAGAAATGGTATCCAAATTACACCCGCCCGCCTAAATTATAACCGTTTGCTTTTCAGTTCGTTTCCCGGATTTTGCCAGTCTGCATGAAAAATTCCCGGTATATCCGTTCTTTCGTACCCGGAAATACCGATATAGTCTCTGACCAGTTGAATCATTCCGTACGGCAGCCGCGCACAACGATAGCTGTCGATATAGGAGACCGCACTTAAGATCGTCGGCGCGGCAAAACCGCTGGCAATCGCCGCTGCGGCAACTTCACGCAGATCCGACATGTATGTATCCGTTATTCTGCGAAAATATGTATCTGCAAACAGATTGTCAAGGTCACGGCTGGTCTCATAGGCATCGGCAACACGATACAGCAGTTTGGAACGAATATAAGAACCGCCCTGAAAGGTTTTCGCAATGGATGGAATATTCAGATTCCATTCGTATAAATCAGAGGCACGCGAAAGCAAAGCAAAGGCCTGCGCATATGCACAGACATAGCCCAAATAAAGGGCGCGCCGAAGGCGCTCAATAAACATCTTTCTCTCCAATACCGTAAAAGACTTTGCGATGGGCGGCTTTACAAGTTTTGAAGAAGCAATTCGTTCATTCATCATATTGGAAAGGAATCTGGCATTCAGGGATTCAATGAGGATCGGGACAGGGTAAGACAGTTCCATAGCGCTGTTTACCATCCAGATCAAAGAGGATCCGTAGCTTACACGATCAAGTACGATACTAAGAAAGGGCTGGCCGGTATGTGCATCCGTACGTCCTGCAATATCCGTAACAATATCGATCATATAAGATTCCAATTCTCCGGTATTCCACTCTGATAAAATTTCGGTTAATTCAACAGAATCACAGTTCAATGCATTCTGCAGCAAATGAACTGCTTCGCACAATACCTGTAGCAGCGCATATTCTATGCTGTTATGAATCATTTTCACATATTGCCCGGAACCGGCCGGGCCGATATAGGGACAGCAAGAAAAGCCTTCAATCTCAGCCGCCGCATCTGCCAGCAACGGTTTTACAATTTCATATACCTCCGCCCTTCCTCCCGGCATAAAGGAAGCACCGTGCAGCGCACCTTCACTTCCGCCTGAAAAACCGGTGGGTAAATAATGAATGCCTTCTTTCTCCAAATCCTTGATCCTGATATCTGCTGTTTTAAAATAAGTATCGCAGGTATCAACAATGATATCCTCCGGATCCAGCATGCGAACCAATCCGTCCAGCAAAGATTCCGCAAAAAAGGTATCTTTGCTGACAAGCAATATAATACGAGGCTGCCGGATTGACAAAACAAAGGTTTCAAGGTCACATACAGACTCCACGCTGCATCGTTCCAAAGCAGCTGTAAATGCGCCGCGTTCGTCATTTGTCATATGTTCCGTTTCCACATGGTACAAGACGACATCATGCCCTCGCTCTGCCATATGAATCGACAGCTGTACACCCCAGTCTCCGTTTGTCAAAATTCCTGCTGCGTTTTTATTCAACGATTGTCACCGCCTCAGACTTGGTTTTCCTCCACATAACGCTTGATCTTTTTCGTCGAGGTTTTCACAAATTCATTTTCGCGCAGAACGAAGCCCTTCACTGCTTTATAAGCAACAAGCTGCTTATTGACCGAACGGATCTCATTCTGGATTACTGCCCGCGGATTGTCCGAAGAAATCAGTCCATTTGCCGCAGCCTCCGTGATATTCTCATAGTTCGGGAAAATATTGGCCTTTACAATGGTCTCTCCATTTTCCTCGTCCCCATATACCATCACTTCTTCGATGTAAGGACTCTTCAGCAGGAGATATTCAATTTCCTCCGGGAAAATATTTTTACCGTTTTTTGTAACAATAACGTTTTTCTTTCTGCCTGTAATATGAACAAATTGATCGGAATCAATATATCCGAGATCGCCGGAATGAAAAAATCCTTCGCTGTTAATTGCCATTTTGGTGGCGGCTTCATCCTGATAGTAGCCCAGCATTACATTCGGCCCTTTGATCAAAATTTCTCCAATACCGTCTGAAGAAGGCGCATCAATTTTAATTTCTACTTTCGGCATAGGCAGCCCCGCCGCATCATCCTTATAGTCACAATCCCGGTTTAATGCCGCGATCGGCGCGCACTCCGTCAGTCCGTAGCCTTGGATCGTCAAAATTCCGAAATCCCGAAAATCTTTACTGACAATCGGATCAATTGCAGCAGCACCGCAGATCAGCAGGCGGAGATGACCGCCAAAACTTTCATGAATCTGCGCAAACAGCTTACGCCGCCTGTCAATCCCGATTTTACGCAGAAAATTACTTAATTTCAGTCCGAACCTTACTTTTTTCTCCATACCTGATTTTCGAATCGTATCCCATACTTTTTTATGCATGGACTCAAATACCAGCGGGACTCCTAAAATCATAGTAACCTTTGCCTGCGCCATATTTTTGGTAATGTGCCGAAGTCCCTCGCAATACGCAACCGTACTGCCCCGATAGAGCTGGCATAAATAGCCGCAGGTACACTCATATGTATGGTGGATCGGCAGAATCGATAAAAATACGTCCTTGTCGTCAATATATACCATCGAACACATGGCCATCAGATTTTCACAAATATTCCTGTGCGAGAGCATGACGGCCTTCGCCACATCGGTCGTCCCTGAAGTGAACAGCAGTACCCGCATTTCTTCAGGATTAATATGCGCATCTATAAAATCCTTCCGTCCGCCTTCAACCAGCGCGTGCCCTTCTCTCAGCAGATCATCAAAAGAAATAAAAGAATCCGACAGATCGCTGTGTCCCATAATAATCCAATATTTCATGGTTGGCACCTGAGACATGCATTCTGCCATTTTATCTGCCAATTTATGAGAAAAGACCACCGCATAAACCTCGGCGCGATTCAGGGAAGTGATAATTTCCTGAACAGGCAGTTCTTTGTCCAAGGGAACGATAACCGCATCCGAGCTGTTGATAACAGATAAATATGTTACAGACCATTCGTAGCGGTTCTCGCCGATTACCGCCACCCTTTTTCCCCCGCAGCCCATTTCAAGCAGTTTTGTACCGAATGCATCTACATCTTTTTTAAAATGTGTAAACGATACAGGCTCGTACTCCGTGTTTCCCTCCGTCTTTCTTAAATATGCCGCCTTTGGGCCGAATTTTCTTTCCGACTTTTCAAGCATCTCTTTTAAATCACGGATTGTTTCCACGTCGTACAACGGTATATTCTTCATTCCAAAACCGCTCCTTTCCTTGTGCCTCTTATATTTTCTTCACCTGTGTAAAAAATCTCTGCATATAGTTCATAAACTGCATAAATACCACACCGGGGGCTTCCAGATCCGCGTACCAGCGCTTTACCCATTCCAATGAAATATAACCGTCATAGCCATGATCCGTCAGAACCTGAAGCGCCTCGGAAATCGGGATATCACCCTGCCCCATCATTTTATATTTTAATCCGCCGTTCGGTTCTATAACGGAATCCTTTACATGAAGATATTTGATTTTTTTGCCCAATATCTCATAGGTTGCTTTCGGCGGCTCTCCGAAATAACGGAAAGGATGGTGAATATCCCATAAGACGCCGATATTTTCTTGATTTCCGGCCAACTCCAGCAGAGACATGAGCCGCGCGGAATCCGCATATGCCCCGTTCGTTTCAATCAGAAGCGTAACATGCTTGCCCTTTGCATATTCAGACAAGGCTTGCAGTCCTTCAGCCACAAACGCATCCGCAACAGGCTCTTCGGGCTGGGGATTTTTATCTCCCATTACGCGAATATACGGAACATGGAGTGTTTCCGCCAGATCAATATAGGCACGGCCTTCCCGCCGCATTTGATCTTTTGCTGCCTTTTGAAACAGATAACAAGCAGAGGTCAGGCAAACCACCGGGAGCTTCAGCTGCTCCAGACGTGCCAGCGTCTCAGGTAAATTTTCATGACGGAACTGTTTCACATGCGGCGCATACAACTCATTTTGAATACCGCGTATTTCAATTCCGTCAAAGCCCATATCTTTTGCAGTCGATAAAATATCATTCCAGGACCAGTCCGGACACCCAAGGGTAGAAAAAGCAAATTTCATTCTAAGATACCTCCAATCCAACAATACCGCATGACAGGCCGGCAACCAAGTTTACGCTTTATTAATAAACGCATCGAATTCCCTCATCAGTCTGATTATAGTGGGGTTACCTGACGAATTATACACGAAATGATCAATGGTTGCAATCGGCAGAACTTTTATAGATGTTCCTGTTAAAAAGGCGCCTGCTACATGCTCCAGCCCATCCTGCCGAATCATATCATAGCGGACCGGGATTCCGGCCAGTTCACAGAGCCGAATCGTATATTTCCGCATAACACCTTCTAAAATCAATTCCGAGGGCGCGGTAAAAAGAACGCCTGGCTCATCTTTTCGCAGATAAAAGAAATTTGAACGGCTGCCCTCTGTCAGAAATCCCGCGCTGTTTACTAAAATTGCCTCAAAAACATTGCGTTCCGTTCTGAATGCTGCAACCGTATTCATATAGGCTTCTCTGCTGACCTTTGCATTCGGGTCCGGACGTTCCAGATGGAGGAGCGCAGTATCGACGCCTTTTTGATACACACTTTTTTCCGGATAAAAGGTCCTGCTCAGATACATCACAAAATCCGCTGCAGAATCCGTATCGCGTTCCCCTCCTCCGCGGATGCAAAGCAGTTTGATATTGCAGTCTGTCTTTGCATTGACGCTCAGCAGGACCTGCGCATATTCCTCATATGCAGATAAAGATAGGATTTTACCAAAATGCTCCATATCGGCACTGTCCGTAAGACGTTTATAATGATCCTCCGCAAATAGGCCTTTCCCTCCGATATAGCGGATTACCTCATAAATGACTGTCCCTTCATAAGGAAGACTGACCACTGCTTTTTCATCTGAAGACGTATCAATCAGATCGCCGTTTACGATGATATAGCGTGCGGCATTATCTTTTAAATGCAACATGTTCTACACCCCATTTAATTTTTTCTTCATCAAGCTTTGTCATCGTGCGTCTGCGCATCACCGTTGTTCCGTTGATAATCACAGTATCAACATCCGCGCCCTGCATTGCATATACGATGCAGGCGTTGATATCATGCACCGGCTGCAGATGGATTGCAGACATATCCACCATAATCAGGTCCGCCAGCATACCCTCTTTCAGAACCCCGCTGCGGCCGCCGAAGCCCAATGCGCGGGCGCCGTATTCTGTTGCCATTTTCACTGCCTGTCTTGCGGATAAAAACAG
>USLW01000156.1 GCA_900555605.1 uncultured Clostridium sp.
TTCCATGGAGAGGATCTTGCCCGCGACCACGTTTTTGAGGC
Organism: uncultured Clostridium sp.; assembly: GCA_900555605.1. Lineage (GTDB taxonomy): Bacteria > Bacillota > Clostridia > UBA1212 > UBA1255 > UMGS1851. Next base: position 42 of record USLW01000156.1, read on the forward strand.
TCTCGTCCAGTCGCTCGATGGTCTCGACCTTGGAGCCGGAGAGCGTCATTTCATCGTTGAACTGCTTGTCGGTGATGTCGTGGAGGTCAACAAATTCGTTGAGCCAATTTCTGCTTAAATTCATTTTCTTCGCTCTCCTTTCTCAGAACTGCTGCAGGAAGCGCACGTCGTTTTCGAAGATCAGGCGCAGGTCGCTGATTTTGAACCGGCGCATCGCCAGACGCTCCAGACCCATGCCGAAGGCAAAGCCGCTGTAAATCTCGGGATCAATGCCGCAGCGGCGCAGCACCTCGGGGTGAACCATACCGCATCCCAGCACCTCGATCCATCCCTCTCCTTTACACATTCTGCAGCCCTTTCCCCCGCAGGTCCAGCATGAGACATCGACTTCCGCGCTGGGCTCCGTAAAAGGAAAATGATGCGGCCGGAGGCGGATCTTTGTTTCCGGACCGAACATAAATTTCGCGTATACCTCTAAGGTTCCCTTCAGATCGCCCATGGTAACGCCCTTGTCCACCACCAGGCCCTCGATCTGGTGAAAGATCGGAGAATGCGTGGCATCCACATTATCCGCACGATATACCTTGCCCGGGCAGATAATCTTGATCGGCGGCTTCTGCTGCTCCATGACACGGATCTGGACACTGGAGGTCTGCGTCCTCAGCAGGACCTTGTCCGTAATATAAAACGTATCCTGGGTATCCCGGGCAGGGTGTCCCTGGGGCAGATTCAGGGCCTCAAAATTATAATAGTCGTATTCCACCTCCGGACCGTCTGCAATCGAGTAGCCCATACCGATAAACAGGTCCTTCATCTCATCACTGACCAGATTCAGCGGATGCAGGCTGCCCTTTCGAACAGTCCGTCCCGGCATGGTGACATCCACCGTCTCTTTCTCCAGCCGCTGATCAAGCGCCGCTGCTTTCAGCTGCTCCGCTCGTTCACTGATTTTATTTTCCATAAACTCCCGTACTCTGTTGGCCAGCTGTCCGATTGCAGGCCGTTCCTCGGCGCTGAGCTGTCCCATACCCCGCAGCACGGACGTCAGTTCTCCCTTTTTTCCTAAAAAAGCCACGCGCAGATCCTCGATCTGCTGCGGCAGATCCGCATTTTGAACCTTTTGCGCAAAATCCCTTTTGATGGCTTCTAATTTTTCTTTCATGTCCTTACCTTCCTCCGTTTTTATTTGATCGCCTTGATTCCGCAGGAAAATCATTCTGATTCTCCCGGCAATCCGGTCTTCCTGATTTCCGTAAAATAAAAAAACCCTTGCTGCGTATCATCAGCAAAGGGACGAAAACAAAATTCCGCGGTACCACCCAATTTCTTACCGGACAACATCATTTGTGTCGATAAACACTCACAGATATAACGGTCTGCCCCGGTATTCCCTACTTCCTTCCGAAGGACTTCATTGCCATTCCGCCGCCTCGGGTTCAGGAACACAGCTCCGGAGGGAACTTCGCAGATGTACGCCGCCCAGACGCTCTCAGCCGCCGCGTCATTCTCTGTTACGCCTTATACATCGCTACTCTTCTCCATCAACGCAATGCAAATATTTATTTTTGGGTAGTATACACGGATTATGGCATAAAGTCAACAGCCGAAAACAGGCAGACCGGCGCCTATCGTTGTCAATAAGCCTATGCAACAATAGAACGATAGATTTCCTTGCACGGTCAAATACGCGGTCAAATAAATAATACGCTTGTTTTACTGCCGCGGCGATTATATAATATCATGCAGGCCAATCATATATATGATCTTCTGCCGCACCCCGGTGCGGAGATTCAAAAAATACGGGAGGTAATTATGAAAATTCAGATCAGACAAGCGGTTCCCGGTGACTGCGGGACAATTCTGCGGATGCTGGAGGAAATCGCGGAGTTGCATCGAAAAGGGCGTCCGGACATTTTTCGTACCGGTTCCAAGAAATATTCAGAGCCTGAATTTGCGGCGATCATAAATAATCCCAGCACCCCCGTCTTTGTGGCTGTGGACAATGACCGCGTCGTCGGATACGGATTCTGCAAATTGATCGAATACCAGGATCATCCTATGATCTATAATTTCAGGACGCTTTTTATCGACGATTTTTTTGTGGAGCGGACGCTGCGCGGGCAGAGCGTCGGCACTATGCTCTTTCATTGGATTCAGGATTACGCGAAAAAGAAGGGCTGTAAAAATATTGAGCTCAACGTATGGGAATTTAATGAGCAAGCCATTCATTTTTATGAAAAATGCGGCATGTTTACGCAGAAAAGACGTATGGAGCTGACCCTGTAGCACGGCAGCGCGGGCCGGGCGGCGGAAAAGCCGCCCGGCATACTGCTTCTTTCGCATCCCCGGTATCCGTGATATCCGAACTGGAACCGATATTTGCAACAGACATATTTTCAATCTGGAACGCGCAATAATTTCCCATGATGCCGATATTCTGCGGCGCGCCCTTTGTAAACAGACTGAAATCTCCTTCTTTATCTGCATTTGTTAAATCAATGTCGAGGATCGTTGTTCCGTTGATTTTCATTGTCAGCTGCGCGTTAGCCTGCAGCACGCCGAGCACAAGCAGACACGCGAGCAAAACAGCCACAATTTTTACCTGAACCATTGTTTATTCCTATTGAAAATACGGCGCGGTATTTTATGATTATATATAGGAAAGGCTGATTGCAGGCATAACAAGGAGCTGATCATATGCAGGGCACACAACCATTATACAACCGAACAGAAGCCGTACCGGAAAGCCGCGTATGCGCAGACGGTCTGCTGGTAACAGGCTGCGGCTACTACCATTCTTCGGGAACCGCTTTTCCGAACGCGCGGCAGTCGGGCAGGCCGGACTACCAGCTGCTTTATATCTGGCGCGGCAGTCTGACGGCACAAATAAATGGAAACGAAATAACAGTTAAGCCGGGACAGCTTTTGCTGTACAAGCCAAGGGAACCGCAGTATTACGGATTGGGAAAGGAAGGCGCCGAACTCTACTGGATCCGTTTTACGGGCGCAGAAGCCGGTCCGCTGCTGGAGCACTATTTTCTTCAGTCCGGAAAAATCTATACCGTGGGAATTTTCAATCAGCTGAAGGAAATTTTCTCCTTGATTATCACAGAACGATTTCAAAAAAAACAGCATTACGAGGATTGCTGCGCCGGCCAGCTGAAATATCTTGCCGCGCTGTTCTCCCGCTACACGCAATCCAGTCAAAATATGGCGGAGACGGACCGGCATGAAACGCTGCTGCCCGTAATCGACGATATCAACCGGAACTACCATGAAAATAAAACCATTGACGACTATGCGAGAATGTGTAATTTAGGTAAATATTATTTTATTTCGCTTTTTACGAAATATGTTGGCTGTCCGCCCATTGCCTACCGCACGGAAATCCGGATGCAGCAGGCCAAGCTTCTGCTGAGCAGCACAGCCTGCAGCATTCAGGAAATTGCGCTGCTGTGCGGTTACAGCAATCAGCACCATTTCAGCAAAATGTTCAAAAAATATACGAACGAATCGCCCAAGCAGTTCCGTACACATGCATAGTTCCCGCCTCTGCCGCTAAGCCTCTAGGCCCACGGACAATGACCGCGTGGTTCGTCTCAGCTGGCAGGCGGCTATGACCGCGCAAAAAGCCGCGTATACAAAACAGAGGTTATGGCAGATGCACAAAGACAAAAGTCCGCTGTTGCCGCCGGTTCCGCGGTCTCTGAGGATTCCGCGCAAACGAGACGTACCGTAACAATCCGCAGTACGCTGTCGCTGATCGCTGTCTCTCTGCAGCGGATTCTGGACGCAGACGTTATCTGGACGATTGACGGAGCAGGAATCGTTACCGCCGCAATCGAAGTCACAAGAAATACGAGCATACCCTATCTGCCGCGCTTTGGTGTCCGGCTGCTCCTGCCTGCTGAAATGGACCGGGTCACTTATTTTGGCTTAGGCCCGCAGGAAAGCGGCAGCCATGCGGATTGTGCCTTTGTTTTAGCAGAGGGCGGCCCCCTCAGCCTGCGGGCCGACGCCCTTGAAAGGAATCTGAGCTTCCAGTTTTCTCGCTATACGCAGGAGGAGCTCACAAAAAAGGCCCACAATTTTGAGCTGAGGGAATCCGGATATTCCGTATTATGCCTGGATTTTCAGCAGAGCGGCATTGGCTCGAACAGCTGCGGTCCGGAATTAGATCCCAAATACCGGCTGGAGCAGGCGCATTTTACATTCCGCTTTATGCTGACTCCCGTGGAACGGAGTGCAGCAGCACCTGAAGCAGAAGCAAAATCACGGGGACCACTCTGCTGATGCCGCTTCGGCTTATAATCTCCTTTTTTTCGGAATGGCCGTACAAAATACAAACAAGAAGCCAACCGCGCAAAGCAGCGCGCCGGAGTCCGGATTTGTTTCATCAGGTACCGTAGGATCAGGCATTGTCAACGGCGGAACAGCTTCTGTGATATGGAAAAGGATTGGGTTTCCAAAAGAACTGGAGTCACAGCTGATTCCGTCGCCGCCATCGGTGGCGCGCAAGGTTAGCGTTTTGGCATTGCCAAGCAGTACGATAAACGCGTAAGCCTCTCCGTATAACATTACAGGACTGGAAGCAGCAGCCTCTCCGTCCAGCAGGATTTCAAATTTTCCTTGGTACTGTGTACGGATGGCAGTCTCCCCTACATCTTTTCCGGAGTTTTTGTCCTTTCCCGCCACTGCATAAAAGTGTGTATAGCCCAGCCCTTCTATAGAAAATGTAATCTCCGCAGGACTTGTGCTGCCTGCAGGATGTATGCCGAAGCCTTTTTCATATTCAATATCCGCAATCGTAATCTTTCCTGCTGCATGATAAGGGGTATTGATACCCGGACGGCGCTCCGGCTGTGCTTCTGCGGAGGAACCTTTCAATACGCTCCATGAAGTCATGTCCAGTGCTGTTACATCCAGCTGCGCTTCAGTCACATACACAAAAAAAGTAGTTTTTTTGTTTTTATATGTAATCGTTACCGTCTGCCGGCCCGCAGCGTCCTTTTGATAGCCTGAAATCATGCTGTCGGTCAGATCCACAAGCTCCGTCATTCCGTTTCCGAAATCCGCCGCAATTTTACCGCCTGTCACGTCAAAGGACTGTCCCGGGCGGTAAACTAAGACCGGTGCCTGCTGCAGGAAAATATTTTTCACCGTCATATTACACAGCTTGGCCTCCGCAAAGGCGGCGCTGTCGCAAAAAATCCCGTCTCCCCCGTCGCTGAGCCGGAGCGTGAGCTTCCGTGCCCCTTTCATATTGACGACAAACCGATATGCCTCTCCGTATTTTACAGCCCCGCTGTCTGCCTTTACTTCATCGTCAACCAGAATATAAAATCGGACTTTGCTTTTAGCCAGTGAGGCCAGCTGATCTTCAGTGGAAAGACCGGTTGCCGCATCCGAAACCTTTCCCGCCACTGCGGTAAAATACTCATACGAATATCCGCTGACGTCATATACTACCTCAGATACGACATTGGTATCCTTGGGGTGAAGCCCTATGCCTTTGTCATAAACATTCCCCGCAATTTCAATAGGCTGTCCGCTTCTGTGGCAGCAATCCAGCCCCGGTTCCAGATTTCCGCGGTTTTCATAGGACTGATATGTAATATCACTGAGATAGACACTGTCA
>USLW01000157.1 GCA_900555605.1 uncultured Clostridium sp.
GTTGCTGGACGAGCCGACCAAAGGCATCGATGCTTTTGCAAAAGAGAGCCTGTGCAGTATTCTGAAAACGCTGAAAGCGCAGGGCATGACGATTCTAATGGTTTCCCACGATGTGGAGTTTGCCTGCGAGACGGCGGACCGCTGCGCGCTGTTTTTCGATGGAGAGATCATATCCGAAGATATTCCAAAGTATTTTTTTGCGGAAAACAATTTCTATACCACAGCCGCAAACAGGATTGCGCGGCAGCTGTTTCCCAATGCCGTAACGTGTGAGGATGTGATTCGCATGTGCGGCCTGTGCAAAAGGCGGGACTTTTGCGAAACGGATGCGGCGCCGCGGGGAAGCGGGGGAATGTGCAATGTCTGAGGGGAACAGCGGGAAACGAGGAGGCCGGCGCCGGGGGCTGCGGTACGGAATTATTTTCGGTGCGATTCCCGCGGTGCTGGCCATTGGCATTTTGTGCTTTCAGGACAGACAATACGCGCTGATTTCCGCGGCTGCGGCAGTTCTGTCCTGTGTGCCGTTTTTTCTTGCTTTTGAACGGAGAAACGCGCATGTAAAGGAGCTGGTGCTCCTTGCGGTGATGACCGCCCTCTCGGTTGCGGGGCGTATTGCCTTTGCGTTTGTTCCGGGATTTAAACCTGTGACGGCAATTGTGGTCATAACTGCAATGTCCTTCGGCGGGGAGGCCGGCTTTCTTACCGGCGCGTTATCCGCCGTTTTATCAAATTTTTATTTCGGGCAGGGGCCCTGGACCCCCTTTCAGATGTTTATATGGGGCCTGATCGGCTTTTTTGCCGGCCTTCTGGGGCAGCGTCTGAAAAGAAGCCGCGTGCTGCTTTTTTTGTACGGCATCTTGGCAGGGGTTCTGTTTTCTTTATGGATGGATATCTGGACTGTTCTTTGGCAGGATGGTTTTTTCAATTTCAGGCGTTACGGCGCGGCAGTTGTCTCAGCGCTGCCCTTTATGGCGGTCTATGCAGCATCAAATGTTATTTTTCTCTTTCTTTTAGCAAAACCCATGGGGGAAAAATTAGAACGTGTCCGGATAAAATACGGGCTGATGGAACCGGCTGACAAAGCATAACGAAATACCCTATAAAATTCTTTCCTCCCGGCCTGTTTTCATAACCGCGGCGTTTTTTTACAATGTGGTAAAGAAAACAGGAAGCCGGGCCGCGATTCCCGGCGCTCTGCTCCGATAAAAGAACGCCGCAGCAGAGGAGAAGGAGGATTTTATGGGAGATTCAGAAGATTTTGAAAATCTGGAATGGCTGAATCAGGAGAAAAAGACCATTGCATCAGTGCGTTCCTATCACGGCGGACCGATGCTGTTTTTAAATGACCAGCCTGTCTGGCCCATGGTGATGATGAGTCCTTGGGGAAAAGGGGAACAGACGTCCCAGGGACAGGCGCGGATCCGGGGAACCGCGGCCACGGGGATCCATTTATATATCACACAGCAGAATTTGGACATGGAGCAGTATACGAATTTATGGAACGGGCCGGACAGCTATGACTATTCCGATTTGGACCGAAATCTTCAGGCCATTCTGAGGAATGATCCGCAGGCGCATATCATTGTGAAAATGTATGTGCAGGCCCCCCTGTGGTGGATGCGGCTCCATCCGGAGGAGCAGATGGTGTACGCGGACGGGTATCAGCCGGAGCCGGATGTGGTTTTCTGCGGCAGCGAACAGGGAAACTATGCCTCCTTTACCTCCAATGCATGGCTGCAGGACGCAGGAGAAATGCTGCGGCAGCTTGTGCTGCATTTTGAGGAGGTGCCTTGGGGAAAACGTGTCATCGGCCTGAATATTCTAAACGGACATTGTCAGGAATGGCATTATTGGGGCAGCATTTTCAATCATCTGCCGGACTGCAGCCTGCCCATGAAAAAATATTTCGCACAGTGGCTTGCCGATACATACGGGTCCGATGAGAATCTGCGGAAGGCTTGGAAGCTTGAAACCGCAACCCTTGCAGAACCGCCTTTCCCCAGCGCCGCGCAGCGGGATATGACGGATGGCGGATATCTGCGCAATCCTTCGTATGGGCAGCAGATCATCGATTACTACCGCTGTCAGCACGACGCAGCCTTCCGCGCCATTGTACATTTTGCAAAAATTGTGAAAGAAAGCAGCGGCGGCAGACTGCTGGCAGGGGCGTATTACGGATACGTGATGACCTGCCCCTGGTATCCAGACGGCATTTCTATGGAGGTTTCCCGGGTGCTTGCCTCTCCGTATATTGATTTTCTGGCCAGTCCGGCCACTTATGAGGATTATCTGTCCCGGGGCGTAGGCGGAGACGGTCTTCTGCGGGGACTTCCGGACAGCTGCAGACTCCGAGGAAAGCTGCATTTCAGCGAGTCTGACGAGGGAACGTATCAATGTCCTCAGGCGTATCATCCCAGTGAGCATATGGAGAATTTCAGCGAATCCGTTGCAAACCTGCGCAAGCAGTTCGGGCAGCTGCTGGTGCGGCGCAGCGGAAACTGGTGGTTTGACTTAGATGATGCGTATGGCCTGTTCCTGCACAAGGAGCATGCGGAGGAGCTGACACGTTTGCGCAGAATTGCCGATGCGGCAAAGGAAAAGGATGTCCGGCCCAATGAGACGGTACTGGTATACAGTCTGGAGAGCCTGTATTATGTGCGGCGCTCCACATACAATCAAGATTGTATGGAAAGCATGACGTATACTTATTTGGATACCCTGCCGCATCTGCTGTCGCGCAGCGGCATCGGGTTCGATATGATTACGGAGCAGGAGCTGCTGTCCGCGGATTGTCCGGATTATAAATTGTATATCTTCCCGAATCTGTTCTATGCAAGCGCCGTGACCAGGGGGCAGATCCGGGAAAAGCTGCGGGCCGGCGGAGGCTGCGCGGTTTGGCTGTATGCGCCGGGATACGCGGATGAGACGGGAATCGACCCGGCGCATTGCCAAGCGCTGACCGGTTTCCCGCTGCGGGTTCTGCAGACAGGAGATCCGCGGGCAGAGGCCTGCGGCTGTCATATGGTCCGGCTGACATCCAACTTTTTTACACGTTTTCCAAATGCTTCCTTTAAAGGAACAATCCGCGGAATCCGTCTGCCTGCGGCACAGGAGGATTATGCGCAGCGGTATGATACGGACCGGGAAGAAATTACCTACGGAGTCCCGGGAAAAATGGTTCCTGCATTTTACGCGGAGGTCACCGGAGAGGAGGCGGATACCTCGGCTGTTTCCTGCTGGGGCATTCCGGAGGAGCATCCGGCAGAAGCGCAGAACGCAGGGGCAGGTCTTGCGGTGCGGCAGATGGACGGATGGACCTCTGTTTATTCAGCCTGCCTGATTACATCCACGGAGCTTTTGCGCTGCCTCGCGGAATTTGCAGGCGTTCACGTTTTTCAGCATGCGGACGATGTGTTTTTGGTAAACGCCCATTATTTCTGCATTCCGCTGCGGGACAATGAAGGGGAGAAGACGATTTTTCTTCCGTCTGCCGGCAGTGTCTGCAACTTGATCACCGGGGAAGAAACGCAGTGTCCGGAGGGCATTTTCCGTTTTACCGGACAGCGGCGGACCACATACCTGTTTTCCTATACTGCAGGTGACTGAATTTTGCTTTTATGCATATAATAAAGTGCAGGGAACAAAGGCGTTCTTCTTCGGAAGGGCGTCTTTTTATTTTCGGACCTGTCCAAAGCCGCGGTCTGTAAAGCAAAAATGCCTGTCGGACGGACGGGCGGCAGCGGCTGAAAGAAATGCAGAAAAGGGGTATGAAAAGTGTGTGCGATTGCAGGTGAAATTGATTATAGAAAAAATTTAAAGCTGTGCGGCGAAGGGGTCTGCCGCCGGATGCTGGAAACCATGCGCCGGCGCGGGCCGGACCAGTACGGCATTTATCGAACGGACCATGCAGTGCTGCTGCATGCCAGGCTCTCGGTGATTGACCCGGAGCGGGGCAGACAGCCTATGACCGCTGCCCGGAGCGGTGAGACCTATACGCTTGTTTATAACGGAGAGCTCTATAATACAGAGGAAATCCGGTGGGAACTTCTGCGGGAGGGCTGGGACTTTGAGAGCCATTCCGACACGGAGGTGCTTTTGAAGGCATATGCGGCATGGGGGGCGGACTGTCTGCGGAAGCTCAACGGAATCTATGCTTTTGCAATCTGGGAGGAGCAGGCCCGGCGCCTGTTTCTTGCACGGGACCGCATGGGCGTAAAGCCCCTGTTTTATACGGAAGCAGACGGCACATTTTTATTTGCCTCTGAGATCAAGACGCTGCTGGCCCATCCTGCCGCCGCACCGGTGGCGGATCTGAACGCGATTGCGGAGCTTATGCTGATCGGCCCCGGCAGAACCCCGGGCTGCGGAGTATTTCGCGGGATTCATGAGATCAAACCGGGCTGGCTGGCATATGTAACGGCAGAAGGAATGCGGACGGAAGCATACTGGACGCTGCAGGACAGGGAACATACGGAATCATTTGAAGAAACGGCTGCCCATGTCAGGTCCCTTGTGGTGGATGCCATCCAGCGGCAGCTGGTGTCGGATGTGCCCATCGGCACGTTTTTGTCGGGCGGATTGGATTCCAGTTTGATTTCCTCCGTGGCAGCCCGGTATTTTGCGGAACGCGGCAGGACGCTGGACACCTTTTCCGTGTATTACCAGGATAACGAAAAATATTTTACGGCCAGCAAATTTCAGCCCAACAGCGATGAACACTATATCGACCGTATGACGGCATATCTGCAATGCAGACATGAACGGCTCACCATCGGGACCGAGGAACTGGTACAGGCGCTGTTCGAAGCGGTAACGGCCCGGGATCTGCCTGGCATGGCGGATGTAGATTCCTCGCTTCTGCTGTTTTGCAGAGAAATTAAAAAGCATTGTACGGTTGCACTTTCAGGAGAATGCGCGGATGAAATTTTCGGCGGGTATCCGTGGTACCGCGATCCGACCATCCGAGAGGCGGAGGGCTTCCCCTGGGCACAGTCCACCGCTTGGCGAGCAGGTTTTCTGCACGAGGAGCTGGCAGGTAAAATCGATGCCGCGGCTTACGTGGATGCCCGCTACCGGCAGACGGCGGAGCGTACGCCGCTGCATGGAAAAAACAGCCCGGAGGATCGGAATATTAAAATTATGACGCATTTGAACATGCAGTGGTTCATGCAGACCCTGCTGGACCGGAAGGACCGAATGAGCATGTATTCCGGCCTGGAGGTTCGCGTCCCGTTCTGCGACAGCCGCATTGCAGAATATTTATACGGCGTGCCGTGGCAGTTTAAAGATCACAATGGTGTTGAAAAGGGACTGCTCAGAGAGTCTGGAAAAGGTCTGCTGCCGGATGAAGTGCTTTGGAGAAAAAAGAGCCCTTATCCGAAAACGCACCATCCTGCTTATCTGAGCCGCGTTTCCGAGCTGCTGACCGATGTGCTGCATACGCCCAACGCGCCGCTGCTGGAGCTTGTGAAAAAAGAAAAGCTTCGGGAGCTCCTGCAGTCCTCCCGTCAGATCCCCTGGTACGGCCAGCTGATGACGGTTCCGCAGACGATTGCATATTTTCTGCAGCTCAACGATTGGCTGGAGCGCTATCACGTGCAGATTTGCGTGTGATCTCCGGCTTCCGGACAGGAAACCCGCATTTCGCTGAACAAGCAGTAAAGTCCGGCAGCGGCAG
>USLW01000158.1 GCA_900555605.1 uncultured Clostridium sp.
TCTTCGGCTGCTGAATGCTTTCAGCCTTGATATTGTTTATATTGACGGGGAACAGCAGGTGATCGTAAACGGTGAAAATGTCAGTCCCTACATTCGGACACCGGAGATTTCGCTGGCGGCCTCTGCAGTATCGGCTGTCCCGGAGGTGCGTGAAAAGCTGATTGAACTCCAGCGAAGGATTGCGGCACGCAGCAATGTGGTGATGGACGGCCGGGATATCGGATCGAATGTACTAAAGGATGCACAAATTAAAATATTTTTAACTGCGGCGCCGGAGGACCGAGCACAGCGGCGATTTGAAGAGCTTCGTCAGCGCGGCAATGAAACTGTAACTTTTGAAGAGGTATATCAGGACATTCTTACCCGGGACCATAATGACCGTACGCGTGCGACAGCGCCCCTGATCCAGGCGGAGGATGCGATTCTGGTGGATACTACCGGTTGTGCGCTGCAGGACAGTCTGGAAAAAATTCGTAATGTTGTGAGGGAAAAGCTATGCTGTTCAGGGTACTGAGGGTACTGTGCAATATCATCTTCTGTGTATTTATCCGCGTAAAAGTGATCGATCCGCAGAAAATGCCGCCGGAGGGGCCTGTCATTGTAGCTGCCAACCACGAAGGCATGCTGGATATGTTTATGATTGGCTATCGGATCAAGCGGTATATCAAGTGGATGGCAAAAGAAGAACTGTTCAAAAATAAATTAGTGGCAAAATTCATCAGCAGCTGCGGCGCGTATCCGGTAAAGCGCAGTACAAAAGATTTCGTTGCTGCGAAAACCACGCTGGAACTGCTCAGGCAGGGCGAGGCCGTGGGAATTTTTCCGCAGGGAACCCGATCTAAAGGACGGGGCCGGGAGCATAAAGCAAAATATGGCGTAGCAAAATTTGCGGCAGAATCCGGCGCTGTGATCCAGCCCGTGGCAATCTGGGGGAAAATTCGTTTATTCGGCAGAGTTTATGTTCGTTTCGGAGATCCGTACCGTCTGCCGGACCCGCCGGAGAACGGGTATGATAAAGAATCGTATCTGAAATTGGCGCAAGGGGTACTGGACGGAATCTATGACTTGATGGAGGTGCCGGGTGGAGATCATAAGGGCTGAGACCGCCGGCTTTTGCTTCGGCGTCGAAAATGCGGTGAATCAGGCGTTCGAGGTGGTGCGGAAGATGGAAGAAGCCGGAACGCATGTTTATACATACGGCACGCTGATCCACAATCGCAGCGTTATGAAAAGATTGGAGGAAGCAGGTGTAACGGTAATCGAACAGCCTGCGGATATCTCGCCGCAGCGGCTTGCAGATGCAACGGTCATCATTCGTGCGCATGGCGTTGCCCCTGAAATTTTGGATCTGCTCCGGGCTTCCGGATGCAGGCTTGTGGACGCGACTTGTCCCTATGTCCGTAAAATTCAGCGGCTGGTTAAGCAGGAGTACGAGCTTGGCCGCCAGATTGTAATAATCGGAGACTGCGCACATCCGGAAGTCATCGGAATCAACGGCTGGTGTTATAATACCGCGCTGGTTGCCGCTTCTCTTGAGATGTGTAAAAACCTGTATTCAGATGGGAAATTCGGACAAAAACCCCTCAGCATAGTTGCGCAGACCACCTTTTCCAAAAAAATTTTCACCGAAATACGGGATTTTTTCAAAAATACCTTTGACAATGCTAAAATTTTTGATACAATATGCAGTGCTACATCCTTGAGACAGCAGGAAACTATGAAAATTGCCTCACAAGTGGACCTGATGATAGTCGTGGGCAGCAAGAGCAGTTCAAATACAAGAAAATTGTACGATCTGAGCCAGGAGCTATGCGGCAATGTAATTCTTGTGGAAAACGCTGATGAATTGGATGCGGACAAGATGCAATATATACATAAAGTAGGAGTGACAGCGGGGGCATCCGCTCCCGGCTGGATCATTGAGGAGGTTATTGGTAAAATGAGTGAAGTCAATTCTAACGAGAACAACGTGGCCGAAACTGTTGAACAGGCAGCCGAAGCAGCCGCTGCTGGAGCGTCCACGGTTGTGGAAACACCCGTTGCGGAAGAGACGGCCGAAGCACCTGCAGCGGAGGTTCAAGCTGCTGATGAAGCACCTGCAGAAAATGCGGATGAGGCAGCGGAAGCGCCTGTGGCACAGCAGGCTTCGGAGAAAGAAGAAACTGCCGAAAATGAGGGTGACACGTTTGCGACAATGTTAGAGGATTCGCTGACGACGATCACGAGCGGCCAGATTGTAAAAGGTGTAATCAACAAAATTGATTCCAAAGGCGTTTATATTGATTTAGGCTTTAAATTTGAAGGCTTTATTTCAATTGACGAATTTGCGGAGGTACCTGGCTTTGAAGTCGGTCAGCTGAATATTGGCGACGAAGTTGAGGCAATGGTCGTGAAGGTAAGCGATAAGGACGGCGAAGCGATTCTGTCCAAGCGGCGTGTTGACTACAAGAAAAACATGAAGCTGCTGGAGGAATCCTTTGAAAATAAGACTCCGATTACAGTCAGAGTCACAGAGGCAATCAACGGCGGCGTTGTGGCGTTTCTCGGATCCGTTCGAATTTTCATTCCCGCGTCTCAGCTTGCAGAACGTTTTATCAAGGATATTTCTTCCTTTGTAGGCAAATCCGTTGATGTGATCATTACGTCTTTTGAAAAAGGGCCGAAGGGCAGAATCCGCATCGTGGGTTCCCGCAAGATTATTCTTTCTGCAGAACGTGAAGCGAAAGAAGCCTCCTTCTGGGGTGATATGTATGTCGGAAAGGTCTGCAAAGGAGTTGTTAAGAGCCTGACGCCTTTCGGTGCATTTGTGGATATCGGCGGTTATGACGGGCTTGTTCATCTTTCCGAGCTGTCCTGGAGAAAGATCAGACATCCTCAAGAGGTTGTCAGTGTCGGACAGGAGCTTGAGGTTACGGTTCTGGATTTTGACCGTGAAAAGAAACGGATTTCATTAGGTTACCGCAAGGCTTCCGAGAATCCGTGGCATGATGCGGAGAATCTGTACCAGGTAGGAGATATTCTCGAAGTCACGGTGGTGCGTTTTGTGAATTTCGGTGTGTTTGTCAATATCGCAGACGGCATCGACGGACTTGTGCATATTTCGCAGATTTCTAACCAGCGGATTACCAGCGCATCCGAATGCCTGAAGCTCGGGCAGAAGGTTATGGCAAAGATCATTGATACAAACATTCCGGAGAAAAGAATCAATCTCAGCATTCGTGATGTACAAGCATACGATCCTGAGCCGAAGCCGATTCCGGTGGATGAAGAGGGCAATCCGATTGTCCCGGAGAAACGGGAAAAACGTAGAAAAGACCGTAATGAACGCAGAAACAGAAAAGAGAACGCGGTGCAGGAGGAATCCTATATCGACAACGATATTACAACATCCTCTACCACAATCGGTGATATTCTGGCTTCCAGACTGCAGGCTGTGCCGGAAATGAACCCTGTGGAGGAATCTTCTTCTGAGGACGCATAAAAAATTTTTCCGCTGCTTGTAATTTCTACTTGATTTCACTTTTATTATATTGTATAATACCGTCTGCCGGGTTGCTAAGACCGGCAGATGGTAAGTAAAAGTGTCGCTTACATTTTACTTGCGGCAGTATATGCGGATATGGCGGAATTGGCAGACGCGCACGGTTCAGGTCCGTGTTTCTGCAAGGAAGTGCAGGTTCAACTCCTGTTATCCGCACCAAGTGGGAGTGTCCTTATAGGATTCTCCCATTTTATTTAAGTTCCATAATTCCAATCCGACCAAAGTGGGAGAATTTTTATAAGATTCTCCCGTTTTTGTTTTTATCACTCTCATATTTCATGTTGAACAGTTCTGAATAGCTTGAACCTTTTTCTGTCGGCGGACGTTTTCTGTTCGGCTTTGCCGTTGTGCTGAAAAGGATGAAAAAAGGCCTGCATTTTTTCAGACCTTTTTCATCTTGTCCCTCTCCCTGCGCATTGCTATAATTTTTTTAAAAATTCAAACGAGGAGGACGCACAATGAAGGGAAAACGAAAGCTCAAACTGATCGGGCTTTGCATTCTGTCAAGTATTTTACTTTGTTCTTATTTTATTTTTCGCTATCAATCAAAAATTGCTGCGGAAAACGAAACTAAGAAAGCGAAAACAGATGGGAACACCTACCAGGACCGGCTGGACAGCATTGTCATCTCCGCATTCCATCCGTTATCATATCCGGAACTGCTGACACAGGAACAATTTGATCTGGCGGCAGAGGCGGGAATTGATGTGATGGAATACTGTGCAGGAATGAGCGTTACAGCCCCGGAGTCTATGAAACAAGCACTGGGGTATGCTGCCAACGCCGGAATCCTAGTCAATGTATTTGATGACCGGATTTCGTCTAATATTCTGCAGCAACCAAAAGAAACCGTTTTTTCCGTATGGGAGGAATATCGCGGTAAGCCGGGACTGGGAGGCTACTATTTAATTGATGAATCGGTTCGTCCAAATGATTACGCTTGGTATATCAATGAACTGAAGCGGTTTGATCCCAGCGCGCAGGCTTTTATCAACAACTTTCCGGATATTTGGGGAGATGGATTCTATCAGGACAGACTAAGCGATTTGTGCCATTTGGTGGTTGATAAAGAGGGCTTTTTTCTTTCCTTTGACAACTATCCTTTTGGAATGGAAGCGGGCTCGGTGGACGAAACCAGCCTGTTCAAGCATTTTGACGCAGTAAGAAAGGCAGGGCTGGAGAATCAGGTTCGTACCGGATTCTATGCCCAGTCCATCCAATATGGTTATCGGAAACTGAACGGAAATGAGATGCGGTACCATGTGAATTCTGCCCTGGCATATGGCTTCAAGGCCATTAAATATTTTGCTTGGGGAACCCCGAATGAAGCGGTGGTTCCGGGATTTGGAGACGGCGTAATCGACCCGAAGGGAAACCCCACCGCGCTGTACTATGATATTAAAGAAATCAATAAATATGCGCATACGATCGGCACCACTTTGGTTAATCTGGATGCAGTAGAGATCTATCATAGCGGCAGCCAATCCACGAACGGCATATATAAAAAGCTTCCTGAGAACTATTTTGTTCAAACAGATGACTATACCATTTTGTCCCGCATGGTCCATCAAAAAACCGGACGAAATTATTTGATGATAGTAAACAAAGATTTTTCTGCCGCACAAACGGTTACGCTGAATTTTACAGGGGTAGATGCTTTGCAGGAAATCAGTCCGCTTGACGGAAAACTTGTTCCGACAGAATATCAGAGCGGGATACTGCGTGTTTCCCTGGATCCTGGTGCTGCAATCCTGCTGGCGCTGCCGGAAGGAAAATGCTTCGGTACGCCGGAGGAAACCGCGCAGTCCCGAAATCTTTTGCAGAACGCGTATGTTCTGGCCTCTGGTTCGGAAGGAAGCGACGGGTGGTATGTCAACCGAATCAATGACGGAATCCGGAATTCTCAAAAAGGATCCAATGGTTGGCGGGATGCCTACAGCTCAGAAAAGTGGCTGCAGTTCGATTTGAATGAAAAGAAACAGTTTAACCGCCTCGACTTATATCCGGCAGGAAGCCAATCGTCTTTCGGGACATATTTTCCGCAAAGCCTTCGCGTTCAAATCTCCGATGACGGGAATCAGTGGAGCACAGTCCTGGTTCAGGAGATGATTCCGCAGCCGACAAC
>USLW01000159.1 GCA_900555605.1 uncultured Clostridium sp.
AGACACCGTGGTTTCAAGCACCTTGCTTCGGAAAATGATCCGAGAAGGTAAAATGCGGGAATTCTCTGCTTTTACGGGAAGAATGTATTCGATTCCCGGCAAAGTGGTGGTGGGCAGAAAGGTGGGACGTTCCCTCGGCTTTCCCACGGCGAATATTATCCCGCGGGAGGGCTTTGCCATGCCGAAATTCGGCGTATATGCCACAGAAACCCTGATCAGCGGAAAAATGTACCGCAGCGTTACCAATGTGGGGGACAACCCGACATTTTACCGGAACGCAGGCGTGACGATTGAAACTTACATAATTGATTATAATAATAAACTGTACGGCGAGCATATCGAAGTGTTCTTTGCAGAAAAAATCCGAGATGAAATGCGGTTTGACAGCCCGGAGGCCTTGTCCCTCCAGCTGAAGCGGGATGTTCTGAGGCGCAGAGAAATGAAGTAAAGGGCCGGGCGGAGAGGAATGATGACATCATGAAAAAAATAGCGGATTTCGGCGGGGCAGAGGTTTTCTATATCCCGACGGACAAATTTAAGACATGCGGGATCAACGTTACGTTTTGCGATAATCTCAGTAAAGACAGAGCCTACCGGAATGCCCTTGTGCCGATGATTCTCAACAGGGGATGCAGCCGGTTTCCCACCGCGCGGGAAATTGCCCGCCGGCTGCTGTCGCTTTACGGCGCGGGGATCTCAGTGAATGTAGATAAAAAGGGAGAAATACAGCTGATCCAGTTTGTGGCGGATTTTCCGGATGAAAAATATGCCGCCCTTGGGAAAAGCGGCTTTGAGAGAAGCAGCGAGGGCCTGGCGATGAAGGTCCTGCGCCTTCTGTTTGATCTGATCACCGATCCGGTGACGGAAATGACCAACGGTCAGGAGGGATTTGCAAAAGAATACTTTGTGCAGGAACGGATCAATCAGGACAGCTTTATCCGCTCCGCGGTAAATGATAAGCAGTCCTATGCCATGCTGCGCTGTCAGGCGCTGATGTGCGCCGGAGAGCCCTACGGCGTTTATGAGCTGGGCGCGGTTTCCGACGGCGAATCCCTTGACCCCGTATCCCTGTACCGGTATTACAGGGACTATTTTCTGCGGCGCCTGCCGGTAAAAATTTTTTATTGCGGCAGAGAGGAGCCGGAGGCATTGCTTACGCTTCTGGATGGGATCTCCTGTCTGCACGAAGGCGATCGGATCAATCTGAATCCCGGCTATGTTCCCTTCGGCGGAGGGGGCATGCGGATGGAAGAAGAGGTGTTTGATGTTGCCCAGGGTAAATTGAATATCGGCTTCCGCACGAGCATTCCTCCGGATTCGCCGCAGTTTCCGGCGCTTGCCGTATGCAACGGCATTTTCGGTGCCGGCACGCAGTCAAAGCTGTTTCAGAATGTGCGGGAGAAAAATAGTCTTGCATATTACGCAGCTTCCCGCTTGGAGCGTCTGAAGGGCATCATGGTCGCTTACTGCGGCATTGCGTGTAAAAATGAAAAACAGGCGCGGGAACTGATTCTCGCCCAGCTGGAGGATATCAAACGCGGTGCGGTGACGCAGGAGGAATATGAGGCAACGATCCGGATGTTCCGCAACAGCTTCCATTCCTATAAAGACACACAGTTTGCGATTATGGATTTTTATATCGGCCAGAGCTTCCTCAGGCAGGGCCAGAGCATTGATGCGTTTATCGATTCGATTACGCGGGTGACGATTGAGGATGTAATTGCCGCGGCGCAGAATATCCATCCGGATCTTGTATATTTCCTGCGGGGGACTGACGAAGAGGCCGCAGAGGGTGACGATGGCGCAGAAGAATGAGAAAGGATGAATCTTGTTATGAATAAGACGATATATCAGGAAATTGACGAGACGCTGTATACGTTTACCCATCCCTCCGGACTGCGGGTGCAGATCGTGCCGAAGCCCGGATATTATAAAAAGTTTGCGATTTTTTCGGTGGATTTCGGTTCCATAAACAAACGCTTCATCATACCGGGGCAGCAGAAGATCACGGAGGTTCCCGGCGGCGTGGCGCATTTTCTGGAACACAAGCTTTTTGAACAGGAGGACGGAAACGTTATGGACCGCTATGCGGCCCTGGGCGCCAGCTCCAACGCTGCGACCAGCTTTTCCAGAACCTATTATTATTTTACCTGTACGGATTGTTTTGCACAGTGCCTCGCGCTGCTGCTGCATTTTGTACTGCATCCGTATATTACGGAAGAAAGCGTGGAAAAAGAAAAGGGCATCATTTCCCAGGAAATCAATATGTATTTAGACAGTCCGGATTTTGTGGTATCTATGAATCTGCTGAGGCTGCTGTTTCATAACAATCCCGTGCGGGAAGACATTGCCGGCTCCGTGGAGGATGTCATGCACACTACGGCCGACATTTTAAGACTGTGTCACAGTACCTTCTATTCGCCGGATAATATGGTGCTTACTGTTGTGGGAGATGTTTCGCCGGAAGAGGTAGCGTCCATTGTCCGGGATCAAATTTCCGGGGAACGCCGTACCGGAACGCTGCAGCGGATTTTTGACGAGGAACCGGCGTCTTTGGCGGGAACCTCCCAAATTGTCCGGATGGATGTAGCGACTCCGCTGTTTAATATCGGATTCAAGGACCACGCCCTGCGCTATACCGGCATGGAGCGGGTGCGCAGGGAACTCGCCGGCACGATCCTCAAGGACATGCTGTTCGGCAGAAGCTCCGCCTTTTTTGAAGACCTGTATAACCGCGGCCTGATCAATCAGGAGTTTTACGCAGATTATGATATTGAACGGGATTATGCCATGGCCGGCCTCGGCGGCGAATCAAAGGATCCGGAAACGGTGCGGGAACTGGTGGCGCAGTATCTGCAGCGGTGCAAAAGAGACGGATTCAATCAGGCAGATTTTGAAATGCTGCGCAATGCCTATGCCGGGCGGCTCCTGAAACGGCTGAATGTGCCGGAAACCATCGGAAAACAATTCTCCGCGCTGTATCTTCAGGGGATCTCGGGATTTGACTATTTTTCTGCATGTGGTACAATAACCTTTGATGAAATTAACCAAGTTTTTGAAGAGGTCTTTTTGCAGGATATGGCTATTTCGGTAGTTTTAAGCAAATAGACCGGAAAGACAGGTGCTGTATCAATGCAAGACTGGGTCTCGTTTCCAAATATCCTGCCGAACAGCGGCATTCGCTTCAATATAGATAAGGTTGCCTTTGAAATCGGGAGCCTGTCGGTGCGTTGGTATGGGGTCATTATCTGCTTCGGCTTTGTTTTGGCGGTGGTGCTTGCCATGAGGGCCTGTAAAAAGTATGACATCAGCCAGGACGACCTGCTGGATTATCTGCTGTTTGCAATGCCTGCCGCAGTGATCGGCGCGCGTTTGTACTATGTCGCGTTCAGACTGGACTACTATTTAGAGAACCCAAAGGAAATTATTAATTATACAAACGGCGGACTGGCGATTTACGGCGGTATTATCGGCGCCGTCATTGCGGCTGCCATTGTTGCAAAGGTCAAAAAGCAGTCCTTTTTGAAAATCATTGATTTTTCAGTGCCTTATATTATATTGGGGCAGGCCATCGGCAGATGGGGCAATCTGATCAATCAGGAAGCGTACGGCGGTCCTACCGCGCTGCCTTGGGGCATGACGGGGTCCTTGATCGAAAAAGAGGTCGTACAAATGGGATACGAGGCCGGCACGCTGGTTCATCCCACCTTTTTATACGAGTCTCTGTGGTGTATCGCGGGATTCGTGCTGATGCTCGTTTATCGGCGCAAATGGCAGAAGGCCCGGGGAGAGGTCCTCTGTTTTTATATGATCTATTACGGAATCGGCAGAGCGATGATTGAGGGGCTGCGGACAGACAGTCTGATGCTCGGGTCCTTCCGCGTATCCCAGCTGCTTTCCCTTGCTCTGATTATCGTCGGAATCGCCATGTTTATCGATTTGAGAAAACGTTACCGGCATGAGATCTACGAAAAGGGCACAGCCGATGGGGAAACGGAAAGCTCTTTGTCCGGCGTCGTAGCGCGTATGGAAGCGGCGGATGAAACGACGGAAAAAGGTGAGATCGCGGAACTGGAAATTCGACGGGGAGATGAAATGCAATCGTATGCGGAGCAGGATACCGACCAGACGGCTGTGGACAGAGATCGAGGGGAATAAGCGGCTGGATTATCTCCGGAAATTTGACTACTTCCTGATGGGAGTTGTCCTAATCATTACTGCCATCGGATTGGTGTTTCTCAAAAGCGCAATGTACAGCATGTATGAGGACCACGGCTCCTCGGCAATGGTGGTGCAGATTGCAGGACTGATCCTCGGACTGATCCTTGCCATGGTGCTGTGCTATGTGGACTACGGCATATTCAAAAAATTCTGTATTCCTTTTTACATCGCGAATATTTTTATGATGCTGCTGGTATACACGCCCCTCGGGATCACGCAGTATGACAGCCGTTCTTGGCTGAATTTGTATGTCACCACGTATCAGCCCTCCGAGCTGATGAAGCTGGCCATGATTTTAGTTCTGGCAAAGCAGATTGAAACGATTCATGCGGAGGGATTTACCTGGAAGCGCGCTGCCGGCCTGCTGATCGCTTTTGGAATTCCGCTGGGCTTAGTGGTCCTGCAGAAGGATATCGGGCAGGCGATGGTTTTTGTGTTTATCTTTTTGGTGGTCATTTTCGTAGGCGGTATAAAATGGTGGTTTATTGCCTCCGTAGTAGGGGCGGGAGGCGTAATGGTGCCGTTTTTGTGGAAATTTTATATGAATGACACACGGCGGGACCGTCTGCTGGGCTTTCTTGATCCGGAAAAATATGCGGATTATACCTTGCAGCTCCGGCAGTCCATTACTGCCATCGGGTCCGGACAATTAGTCGGAAAGGGTATCGGAGAAGGCCCGATGAATAACGGTAAAAAAATTCTGGTAAAAATGACGGATTCTATTTTTGCTGTAATCGGAGAAGAGGCAGGCTTTATCGGGACGGCTGCGGTAGTCGGACTGATGGCCGTCATGCTGGTCCGGATTATTTTTATTTCCTCACGGGCCAGGGACATTTTCGGAAAGTGTATTGCAGCCGGCATTTTTGCTATGTTTGCATTTAATATTTTTGAAAATATCGGTATGAATTTAGGCATTATGCCCATTACGGGGCTGCCGCTGCCATTTATCAGCAAGGGCGGCAGCGCCATGGTGACGAATTTTATTGCGGTCGGTTTTCTGCTCAGCATTTCACTGCGGAAGGTGAAAGGCTTTTTTTCCGAATCATGAGCAGGCTTTGGCAATACAGAATAGGAGGCTGCTGTGGGCGTTAAAATGATCCGTGTTCTGGTCATGATATTCGGCGGCTTATTTCTGCTTGCAGGCCTTGTTCCCGCAGCAGGCGGGTATCTCAATTCCGGCGTAGCTGCACTGATGATATTCGGTGTGCTGACTGCCGTTGCCGCCGGGCTATGGCGTTTTTCTGCGGCAAAATGGTGGAAAGCTGTGCGCTGCGTACTGGCGGGCTGTTTGCTGGTCTGCTTCTGCACAGGGCTTGTGATTTCCTGCTTTATGCTGAAATACGGATATTTTAATCGTCCCCGGGGGAACGAGACAGGCACG
>USLW01000160.1 GCA_900555605.1 uncultured Clostridium sp.
GGAATCCAAGCTGATTTAAAAACCTTTGCCGCTCACGGCGTATACGGAATGAGCGTCATTACATCCGTGGTGGCGGAAAATACCTGCGGGGTGGTTTCCAGGCAGGATATTCTGCCGGAGATCGTCCGGGACCAGATTGCGGCTGTTTTTGAAGACATTCGGGTGGATGCCGTAAAAATAGGCATGCTGTCCGGTGTGGCATGTATGCAGGCCGTAGCGGAGGGACTGCGCAGATACCGGCCGGGGAAGATTGTCATTGATCCGGTTATGGTCGCAAAAGGCGGCTGCGCGCTTATGCAGCCGGAAGCGCTGTCTCTGTTTATCGAAGAAATTTTACCGCAGGCATATCTTTTAACCCCGAATATTCCGGAGGCAGAGGCGATTACATCACAGCCCATCCGCTCTGTAACGGATATGAAGCGCGCTGCGGAGCAGATTTTCCGCTTGGGTGCAAAACATGTTTTGGTGAAAGGCGGACATTTAGCAGAGGAGGCCGCGGATGTCCTTTTTGACGGCCGGTGTCATCGTGTTTACGTCCGGGAGCGGATACAGACCCGGCATACGCACGGAACCGGATGTACGCTGTCTTCTGCGATTACCGCCTGCTTGGCAAAAGAGCGGTCAGTGCCTGAAGCGATAGAAGAAGGAAAGGCATATATCACGGAAGCGATCCGCCATGGTTTGGCCATTGGCCGCGGTCATGGTCCGGTTGATCATTTTTATCATTTTACTGGGACTGATTCCCCAGCGGCACATTAACCGGCCGCGGCTGATTGATTGCTGCGCATAGACGCTTGCTGCGCGTGTGCTGCCGCCGCGGCGCACTGTAAAAAGGAAAGAGAAGAATACGGCGGAGAAACGGAGCGGAAAATGAATACATACAAAACACAAATGGAAGCCGGTAAAAACGGAATTCTGACACCTGAAATGAAGTGTGTGGCAGAAAAGGAACAGATGGACCCTCAAAAGCTGATGGCGCTTGTGGCATGCGGACAGGTTGCAATTCCGGCCAATATCCGTCATACGGCATTGTCTCCGGAAGGCATCGGCACGGGGCTGCGGACGAAAATCAATGTCAATCTTGGTATTTCCGGAGATTGCAACGATTATCGGATGGAAATGGAGAAGGTGGAGATGGCGCTGCGCTTCGGCGCAGAAGCGATTATGGATCTGAGCAACTATGGGAAAACCAATACGTTCCGAAGCACGTTAATTGCAAAATCACCTGCGATGATCGGGACGGTTCCCATGTATGATGCCATCGGTTATTTGGAAAAGGATCTGCTGGAAATCACGGCTGCGGATTTTCTGCGGGTGGTACGGGCTCACGCGGAAGAGGGCGTGGATTTTATGACGATCCATGCAGGCATCAACCGGAGGGCAATTGAAGCATTTCGGCGGGAAGGCAGAAAAATGAATATTGTGTCCCGGGGCGGTTCTCTTTTATTCGCGTGGATGGAGATGACCGGAAATGAGAATCCCTTTTATGAATATTATGACGAGGTGCTGGAGATTTTACGCGAATTTGACGTTACGATTAGTTTAGGAGATGCACTGCGTCCCGGTTGTCTGGAGGACAGTACGGACAGCGGACAAATCAGCGAGCTGATTGAATTAGGAAACCTTACAACGCGAGCCTGGAAACGGGATGTTCAGGTTATGGTGGAAGGACCTGGGCATATGGCTATGAATGAGATCGCCGCCAATATGGTGCTCCAGAAACGGATCTGCCATCATGCGCCGTTTTATGTGCTGGGACCGCTTGTAACCGATATCGCACCCGGCTATGATCATATTACTTCTGCCATCGGCGGTGCAATTGCGGCTGCAAACGGCGCGGATTTTCTCTGCTATGTCACGCCGGCGGAGCATCTGCGGCTGCCGGACCTCCAGGATGTGAAGGACGGAATTGTTGCGGCAAAAATTGCCGCTCACGCTGCGGACATTGCCAAAGGAATTCCCAATGCCCGGGCGCAGGATCTGAAGATGGCCCGGGCGCGCCATTGCGTAGATTGGGAGGAGATGTTCCGGCTGGCCATAGACGGTGAAAAGGCGCGGGCATATTTTGAGAGCACCCCTCCATCGGACCGGCATACATGCTCCATGTGCGGTAAAATGTGTGCTGTTCGGACGACAAATATGATCCTGGAGGGAAAGCCGGTTACATTTTGCACGGAAAAATAGAATACGCTCCCAATAAAGCGGTGGGATAGGAATTTCATGATTTCAGAGAAGCGGGATAGGAGAAATAATATGCCGCTTCTTTTTTTCGTGCGCGGAGGTTATGATTTGTCCCGCCTCTTGTTTTGACAAATGAGATTGAAAATATTACAATTAATATGATATCATACTACTTACGGAGGCATACTGCAGTGCGTACAGAAATAAACGATTATGCAAATGCCTGCCGATTAAGGGAAAGGCAGTATGCTGCTTATGACAGGTGCGCGAAAAAGCCGCGGATGAATATGCCCGAATTTGCTATCCATGTATCGGAATGTGCCACGTTGGAAATTTTGGGCAATGCCAACGGCTGTGCGTTCAGGCATTTTAAGCATAAAGGCTTGCGTGAGGGCTGCCATTGCATTGAAAACCGTGATATTGGCGTATATGATACTTGTACGAATGGCTGCAGATCGTTACGCCAATCAGTGTCCGCGGAAAGCGGCAGAAAACGATAGGCCTCATAATCCGCGATCTCCGCTTGTCCTCGGAGAACGAAAAGAAAGCGATGCAGTGATACAAGGCGCTCAAAATTTTTTTTGAAATGAAGAGGAATACAGACGGCGCTGTTTGAGGGAAAAAGCGAATGATTATCAAAGAGATACAAGTGAAAAGCATATTGAGTAAATCCAACCTGCCAGTGGGCGATTATTCGGTCAATCCTTATGTCGGCTGCAGTCACGCCTGCAAGTATTGCTATGCGTCGTTTATGAAACGCTTTACGGGACACGGCGAAAAATGGGGAACCTTTCTCGACGTGAAATATTGGCCGCCGATTAAGAACCCAGAACATTATAGCGGTAAAGCGCTTTTTATCGGTTCAGTAACAGACCCTTATAATCCGCAGGAAGCGCAGTATAAACGAACGAGAGCCTTGCTCGAAGAACTGCGGGGAAGCGGTGCCAAAATTTCCATTGCCACCAAAAGTGATTTGATTTTACGGGACTTAGACTTGATCAAGACATTTCCCGACGCAAGAGTTTCCCTTTCTGTAAATACATTGGATGAGGCGTTTCAGCACGATATGGATGCGGCCGTTTCGATAGAGCGCCGATTGGATGCAATACGCATATTGCATGAAAACGGTATTAGGACTACCTGCTTTATATCACCCATATTCCCCGAAATAACCGATGTCAGAGCCATTATAGAAAGAGTCAAAGAATATTGCAATTTGATTTGGCTGGAAAACCTGAACCTGCGCGGCGATTACAAAGCGGTTATTCTGCGTTACATCAAGCGGCGCTATTCCTATTTATATCCGCTTTATGCAGAGATTTATAATGGCGGAAACATGGGGTATTGGCAAAGACTTGATGAAGAGCTGAAGACCTATATTGAGCAAATCGGACTTGAATATGTTACCAATGACGACAGTATGATCCGTCCGTTTGATGCGCCGCCCATTGTTGTAAACTTTTTCTATCACGAGAAGATAAAGCGTTCAGCGAGAAGTGACTGATATGCCGGAATTACCTGAAGTGGAAACGGTAAAGCGCGTATTAGCACCGTATCTGACAGGGCGGAAGATCCTTGCTGTGATCGTGAATCATGAAAAAATAATTGCGCATCCGAAAGCAGATGAATTGTGCGAAAAGCATACGCATTTGATGTTTGCATTAGATAACGGGCAAGAACTGCGATACGAAGATACAAGAAGATTTGGAAGGTTTTGATTATTCGGAAACGGCGAAGAAGATGCAATCAGTGGCATTCATAAACTTGGCCTCGAGCCGTTTTCCCCTGTACTGTCGGCAGAATATCTGCAAGCAAAGCTGAGCAAACGGAAAAAGCCGATTAAAGAAATGCTGATGGACCAAAGCGTGATAGCAGGCATTGGCAATATCTATTCGGACGAAATATTGTTTACCGCAAAAATTCGTCCCGATAAGCTGTGCAACAGGCTTACAAGTGAAGAGCTGCATACTTTGTCGGAAACGATTCGCGAACGGCTTGCGTACTTCATAGACCGGAATCATATAACTTTTGAAGAATATACAATCGGCAAAGGCAAAAATTACAGAAATACGCCTTACCTGCAGGTATACGGCAAAGGCGGCAGCCCATGCGCTGTCTGCGGTGGGATTCTGCGGCGTTCCGCCATCGGCGGAAGAAGCTCGGTGTTCTGCGAACATTGCCAAAAGATATAAGGAAACGTACGATCTGCGATGTAAAAACTGCCGTCCATATGATTCATGAAACAGTCCGTCCGATTTCTGCCGGGCTTATTTAAAAATAAAAGGATCTTTTTGATTCAAATATTTTCCAGTGCAAAATCTGCAAGTATATTTCCTGCGGATTATCCGATACTAAATGTGCGCAATTATGCAGCTGTGTCATAGATGCGTGCTTGAATTTATATTGGGAGGAAAGCAAATGAAAGCAATAAAATTAATGGCAGTCAGTCTGCTTACGGTTTGTCTGCTTGCTTCGTTCTGCGCCTGTAGAAAGGATGACGGCAGGGTTGATACTTCGCCTTCGCCGACGCATAATAATCAGACGTCTCCGTCTCCGGATATGCAGTCTTCACCGGGTGCTGATATCGGCGGTGATACGAATACGCCGCCTGCAGGCACCGGGAATATGGAAGATGATATGTTAGATGACGGAAATGTAACCGGTTCGGACAGAGACCGGAACAGAGACGACAACGGGATTCTGAATGATATTCTGCCGGGAGGCAGTTCCCCTGCAAATGCAAATGTCAGCGGAGCTGTAAAACAGGTCGCGGCATAACGGCTGTTGTGATTATGCAGCAATGCTTAGCCCAATTCGGTTTATATCCGAATTGGGCTTTTGTATAGCAGTCATCTGCCCCACTTTTTTATTTGCTTTTTGGTCCCGGACGCCATATAATAAGCGCAATCAAGCAAAAAACGGCGGGCTGATGGGCAGTCGCAGAAAATCCGCAGCCTATCAGATAATACAAGGGGGGTTCTCTTTATGATTCGCGTCACGCATCTCACTGCGGAATACCAGGAACAGCCTATCGGAATTGAGACACAGCACGTTCGCTTCGGCTGGCAGACAGAAGCTGCCGTACATAGCTGGCGGCAGGCATTTTACCGTATCGTGGTGCGGGAAATCGGCGGCGCCGTTATGTGGGACAGCGGCAAAGTGCCTGAACGGCGCGCAGAGAATATTCTGTACGCGGGAAAATGTCTCGAATCCTGCGGACGGTATTTTTTTACCGTAACGGTCTGGGGGGAAGACGGTTCCGCGGCAAGTGCGGACAGCACGTTTGAAATGGGACTCTTTGATGTGCATTTTACCGCCGCCTGGATCGGCCATCCGCACCCGCGTCCCGGCTGGGGCACTTATTTGCGAAAGAATTTTACCGTGGCTGCCGGAAAAACGGTGGCTGCAGGCC
>USLW01000161.1 GCA_900555605.1 uncultured Clostridium sp.
CAGAAGACGGTACCATCCGTCCGGCTTCAGGCTGGACCGGCATTTTCATCTATCCGGGATATCGTTTTAAAATCATAGACGGACTGATCACCAATTTTCATCTGCCCGAATCCACGCTGCTGATGCTGGTAAGCAGCCTGGCTGGCCGTGAGCACGTTCTGCATGCCTACCAATGTGCTATTGCGGAGCGTTACCGCTTTTTCAGCTTTGGAGATGCAATGCTCGTGGTGTGAGTGAAATTTTGGAGCGGAAGAGAGTCCGGCGTCCGTGCAGACGATGCATTGCGTATGACGAGTACCGTTTTGGCTGATGGCGTTTTCTGTTCAGCACGAGTCCTGCAAAACGAGGATCTGGCTGTGTTTTCCGCCGGAAAATCTTGACATGCGGGCAGAACGTGCTATACTGTGCGTTAGAAAAGACTTACTATTGGCTGCGGCAGATACCGCTGCTTCGGAAAGGGGTATTCTACATGGATCAAAAGGTTTATGATCTGCTGAACGATCAGATCAACAAGGAGTTCTACTCGGCATATTTATACTTGGATATCGCCAATTTTTACAATTCAAAGGGGCTGGACGGATTTTCCAACTGGTATGAAATTCAGGCAAAAGAGGAACAGGATCATGCGTTGCTGATTTATCAGTATCTGCATAATAACAGCCGGTCCGCTGCATTCAAGACCATTGATCAGCCGGATAAGGTTTTTCACACGTTAACGGATCCTCTTACGGCTGCTTTTGAGCATGAGCAGTATGTGACCTCTCTGATCCATACGATTTACGGGGCGGCGCAGGCCGCAGGCGACTTCCGTACCATACAGTTTTTGGACTGGTTTGTGAAGGAACAGGGTGAGGAAGAAAAGAATGCTGCTGACCTGATTACGAAAATGGAGCTTTTCGGCAGCGACGCCAAAGGACTGTATATGCTTAACAGCGAATTAAAGACGCGGGTTTACACGGCTCCCTCCTTGGTGCTGTAAAGAGAGAATAATCCGTAAGAAATCCCCGGCATTTCTGCGCAGAATGCCGGGGATTTTTGCTGTTTTTATGTAAAGGCGGTCCGGCTGCGGCAATCACCCAACGGAAAGCTTGCTATTTCAAAATCAGTCTGTATAATTGATTTTAGAACACAGAGCCCTTGTTTTCTGCAAAAACGCATTTTAAGGGCGAAAAGGAGTACTGCGGATGAAATTTATCATTGCACACTTATCTAAAAGCTTTGAGAAAAAAGAAGTTCTGCGGGATGTTGACTTCACATTTGACAGCGGTAAAATTTATGGCCTTTTGGGCCGCAACGGCGCGGGAAAAACAACGCTGTTCAATTGTCTGAATCGGGATATCAGGACAGACGGCGGAAGCTTTTATTTAGAAGAGAACG
Source organism: uncultured Clostridium sp. (assembly GCA_900555605.1). Taxonomy (GTDB): domain Bacteria; phylum Bacillota; class Clostridia; order UBA1212; family UBA1255; genus UMGS1851. The sequence continues at coordinate 1,378 of USLW01000161.1, forward strand.
GGGTTAAACGGGAGGTATCGGCTGCGGATATCGGCTATGTCCTATCTGTTCCAACTGTGCCGGAATTCCTTACAGGCCGGGAATTTCTGAAATTCTTTTTAGATATCAATGAGAAAAGGATTCCGGATCCGAAACCCATCGACGCTTATTTTGACGATATGTGCATTGCCCCGGAGGACCGGGATAAGCTGCTGAAGGATTATTCCCACGGCATGAAAAATAAAATGCAAATGCTGATCAATATCATTGCCCGGCCGAATATTCTGCTTCTGGACGAACCGCTGACTTCCCTGGACGTGGTGGTGGCGGAAGAAATGAAGCAGATGCTTCGCAATCTGAAAATAGGACGTATTACGATATTTTCTACTCATATCATGGACCTTGCGCTGGACTTGTGCGATGAGATCGTGCTGCTGAACCGCGGAGAACTGGAGCTTGTGGATAAGGCCCATCTGGACAATCAGGAATTTAAAGAAAAGATTATTGCGGCTTTGCGGGAGGAAGGTCATGAATAGAACGCTCCGGCTTTCCTTTTCTCTGAAAAATACCTATCGGGTCAACAGTATTTTGTATTCTCTAAAACAGGTGCCGCTTCTGAAGAGACTACTGCCCGAAGAGCTGTACAGTGTGCCTGCGCTGAAAATTTTGGCGAATATCCTTTCCGTAATATGGGAGTTTTTTTCTATATTCATAGGGAAATTCATTTATTTTGCGGCTATGATCATAGCCCCCGCGACGTTGTATGACTCGGCGGCGCCGGCAGAACTGTTCCTTCATATCCTTTTATTTCTAACGATCATCGGCGCTTTTGCAAACACCTATATCTTCAACCCTACCCGTGATAAATATTATGCGCTGATACTGATGCGCATGGATGCCCGGGCATATACCCTGGTGAATTACGGCTATGCCATCGGAAAGGTCCTGGCGGGTTTTCTGCCTTTTGCGCTTCTCTTCGGGCGCATGGCAGCCGTCCCTCTTTGGCAGTGCCTGCTGATTCCGTTTTTTGTCGCAGGCCTGAAACTAACCGTGACAGCAATTTCTCTGCGGCATTATGAACGGACAGGGGAAACCGCGCATGAAAACAGACTCAGCAGATATGCATGGCTTGGGATGTTTCTGCTTCTGGCTGCGGCCTACGGCCTTCCGGCTGCCGGCATTCTGGTCCCGGCTCCGGCAGCGGCAGGGATCATGATTCTTTTTATTCTTTCCGGAATCGCCGCACTGCGGAAGCTAAATACCTTCCGCAGCTATCAGGAGCTGTACCGCCGGATCCTGACAGAATCCATAAATCAGATGGATGCTGCGGAAAAAGCTGCCAAGACCCAGAGTCAGAAGGTGATATCCGCAGATGCGAAAATCACCAGCCGCAAAAAAGGTTTTGAATATCTCAATGAATTGTTTGTTAAGCGGCATCGGAAAATTCTCTGGAAAGCTTCCAAACGGATTACCGCGGTATGCGTGTGCCTGATATCCGGCGTGCTGCTGGCGTTTTATTTAACACCGGAGGTCAAAGAAACGGTCAACACGGTACTGCTGAACTCCCTGCCGTATTTTGTATTCATTATGTACGCGATTAACCGCGGGACCGGATTCACCCGGGCACTGTTTATGAACTGCGATCACAGTCTGCTGACCTATTCTTTTTACAAAGAGCCGAAGCTTGTGCTGGAGCTATTCCGGATTCGCCTGCGGGAAATCATCAAGATCAACCTTCCTCCTGCCGCTGCCTTGGGCGCCGGTCTGGCCGTGCTGCTTTATGCTTCGGGGGGCGCAGATCATCCGCTGACTTACGGCGTACTGTTCGTATCCGTGGTGTGCCTGAGCATATTCTTTTCTGTTCATTATCTGACGATTTACTACCTGCTGCAGCCGTATAATGCGGGTACTGAGATGAAGAGCGGGACGTATCAGATGGTACTCTCCGCAACGTATCTGATCTGCTTTTTTATGATGTATCTGAAAATGCCGACGCTGCTGTTCGGTGTGATGACCATCTTGTTCTGCATCCTGTATTGCGCCGCGGCGTGTATTCTGATTTATAAGCTGGCGCCGAAGACCTTCCGCCTGCGTACATAAGCGGCAGCCCTCCGCGCCTGGGATTTTACAGATCGACTTTTTCAAAGCGTTTTGCAGCAATTCGATATGCCAGCAGCATCCCGCCGGCATAGCATAGCAGTCCGAAAGGCAGAATCGGGGCCTGCCGGAGCAGTGCCGCCGGAGCCGTGCTGTCCAGATAGGCGCAGCCGGGAAAATGGACGACTCCTTCTATGACGAGCATAGCCGGAATGACCGGAAGCATGGCCAGCAAAAAGGACTTGCCTGCTTTGTAGCCGGATTGATAGTAAGCCGGGAAAAAAATCAGATCGAATACAGCAAAGACCAGCAGTCCGCAGCCGTACCAAGCGAGATTCGGATCCATCCCCACCGGGTTGTTGGGAATGTGCAGGGTGCTCCGCAGAACCGCAAAGGGAACGGAAATCAGCAGCTGCCCAAGCTGCGCAGAGGCAATCAGCAGACATTTTGCCCGAACCACCTCCCGCTTTCTGACCGGCAGAATCGCGGTATACCAGGCATCGTTATTTTCCCTGGAAAACAGAAAGGTAATAAAAGGCGCCAGACAGCCGAACATAAAAATGACAGAATACGGGTAGGACGGTACGATTACGAGACAGCCCAGCAGCATGAAAATATAAAGTGTTGGATGCGCGGCCAATGCGTATTCCTTATAAAGCAGGTTCATCCCGCTCCCTCCTTTCCGTGCGCAGCATGATTTCCTCCAGTGTCAGCGGCGCCGTGTCTTCTTTTTCCTTCAGATGTGCAAAAGAAGCGAGAAAGGTTTCCATATCGGCACTTTTCAGAACCTGTCCGCCGCGGATATACGTGATATCGTCTGCGCAGCGGTCCAGATCCGAGGTGATATGCGTGGAAAATAGGATGCAGCGTGTTCCGTCCGATACGATCCTTTTGAAAATATGAAGCAGCTCATCGCGGGAGACCGGGTCCAGTCCGCTGGTGGGTTCATCTAAAATTAGCAGCTTTGCATGATGGGAGAGGGCCAGGGCCAGCAGATACTTGACCTTCATGCCATTGGAGAGCTCTTTAAACTTCTTCTGTTCATTGAGATCAAATTGCTTCAGATAGCCTTCATATTTGTTCTGGTCCCAGCGCGTATAAAATCTGCGGGTTACGGCAGTAACGACGAGAGCTTTTTCAGCGGATAAAAGTCGATTCCGCCGAATACAACGCCGATTTCCTGTTTGCATTCCTTTTCAGCCTGCCGAAAATCTTTGCCGAACATCCGAACTGTGCCGCCGTCAGGCTGCACCATATTTAAAATTGCTTTCAGGGCTGTGGTTTTCCCTGCGCCGTTTTTACCGATCAGTCCCATAATGCGGCCGGAACAAAGTGAAAAAGAAACATCCTGCAGCGCAAAACCAGGATAAGTCTTTGTCAGGCCTTTCACGCAAAGAGAATCCGTCATAGTCCAGAATCCTCCGTTCCGGCCGATTCGGAGTCCGTCATTTGCAGCGCGCTTTGAAATAATTCCGCGTTTTTCAGAAAAACCTCTCCCGGCACCAACGCCAGTCCTGCGGAACCCGGATTTTCATCTCCGAGCACGACCAGCAGATCCCCGGGTTGGATACGAAAAATATCCCGCGCTTTTTTGGGAAGAACGATCTGACCGCGTTCCCCCACCTTCACGGTTCCGAACAGATGTTTTCCCTTCGGCGGAATACCGATCTTTTCTCTTGCTTGATCAAAATAGAGCAGGTCATCCACAGAGACTTGATATAATTCGGCCAGCGCCCCGCAGTTGATGATATCCGGAGTCGTCTCCCCGGATTCCCATTTTGCCACAGCCTGCCTGGATACGCCGACCTTTTCCGCGACGGCTTCCTGGGAGTATTTATAATACTGCCGCAGCGCCGTTAAATTCCGAGAAATACAAATTTGCTGATCTTTCATATTTTTCATACCTCCTGCACCATAGTATAGCAGGACTTTTTCAAAAAACACACCAACCGGAAATAACGATATTTGTTATTTCCGGTTGCGCCGCGCCGTATTCTGCGCTGCCCCGCGACAGGAAAATCGGTTTGTGGTATAATATTCCTCATAAAATAAGATCACGCAGGAAAGGATGAAAGGGACCTTATGGCGGTGAAAGAAGAAATTCTGCAGATTT
>USLW01000162.1 GCA_900555605.1 uncultured Clostridium sp.
GGCAGCGACCAGCCGGGAGGAGATTGGTAACCCAGTATATCCTCCGGCACGGCGCAAGCTGGCAGAGCACGGAATCTCCTGTGGTGGTCATGCGGCGCGGCAGCTTACCAACAGGGACTACGAGGAGTACGATTTGCTGATTGGCATGGACGTCGCGAACCTGCGGAATATGCACCGCATCTGCGGCGGCGACTTCGCCGGCAAACTGCATCTCCTGATGGACTACACCAAGCAGTCCCGCGATGTAGCCGATCCGTGGTACACCGACGATTTCGAGGCGACGTGGCAGGATGTGCTGGCGGGGTGTCAAGGGTTGTTGAGAGAATTAACTGCGAGGAGGTGCGGCGAAAATGGATAAGCTTGTCGTTCGCGGAACAGAAATCAACGTACAGTGGGACCTCAAACGAGATGATTTCCTCAGCTTGACAGACATTGCAAAAATCAAGGATAGTGATAATCCACGATTTGTACAATAGTTGTACTGCAGTATCAAGTAATGGATGTACGGTATATACCTCAAAAAATCGTTGCAATTTTTCTTTGGAGTACGGCATCAAGCTTCCGCAATTTGGGCAAAATGTGAAATCACAATAGTCAAAACCGTATGTTCCGTCATCATGATGTTTGAGTGTTTTTCGCCTTGGCGGAAGTGTACACCCGTTAGGACAAGAATATTCTTTGTTTCTCATAATTCAACACCATCTGTTTCTAACGCTAACTTTCGTCATACGATTCAAGCTGCAGCATTCTGTGATCCTCCGTCAGCACCTTCATTTGGCTGATGGCGATGGCGTTGAGCTTTGCCAATCTCTCCGCCTGCGGGATTCCTTCGTTGATGAACACTGCGTTTAGATTTTCCAGATTGGACAGGCACACAAGTTGTGATACATTCGCGTAGTCCCGAATGTTACCCTTGAGATCCGGATGGGCATCACGCCACTCCTTAGCGGTCATGCCAACAGCGCCATATTCAAAACATCGGCTTCGTTGGCATAGACCAGTGAAATCTGCCGCGCAGACAGCTCCGGCGGAATCAGATTTTCCTTGATGGCATCGGTATGAATGCGATAATTGATCTTGGCAAGGTTGCGCTTGATGTCCCAACCAAGCTGCTTCATTTCCTCGGTCTTGAGGCGCTCAAACTCTTTGACTAAGTAGAGCTTAAACTCCACGGAGATCCATGAAGCAAACTCAAATGCGATTTCCTTATGTGCGTAGGTCCCACCATAGCGGCCAGCCTTAGAAACAATGCCGATGGCACCAGTCGCATCTACCCATTTCTGTGAAGTCATCACAAAGCTGTTCAGCCCTGCCTAACTTCTAAACGCATCGAATTCGACACGGTTAAAATTCGGATTGTAAAGCGTTTCCCACACGCCGAGGAACTCGATAGTGTTTCTGTTGCGAAGCCAGTTTTGAATAATGTAGCGTGGTTTGAAGCAACTGCGCGAGAAGCATTTGTAACTGTAGAAAATAGTTTGAAAAAGAAATCTGGACTCGATTCTCATGGCTTTGATTTGGCAACAAAAGCACTTGCCTTTGAAGCAGATAAGAAGACAGGAGAAATCAAGAAAAAACCATTGGTTGCTATTAATGAACTCAAAAATGAATCTGACAGAAACGAGCAGGATGGTATACGTTATATGCTGATGGGTTTCTTTCAAGGACCGAGAAATCTATACCAACATAACCATATTGGATCTGGCGCAAGCAATTCCATTTCTGTAGTAATTGAGGCTTCATTTTTTTTAAGACTGCTCGATGGGCATAGTATAACAAAAAACGGACAGTGGCTTCGTACAAAGATTGACTTTCAAGATATGATTAATAAAACACCCAAGTTGATTGACCGCTAGAAATTACTCCGGCTACTAAAAAAGTGTGCTCGCATGCCAAATGAAAATCAGGAGAAGAGAACCCCATAATCGTTAAAAAATAAATATATGTGACTTGATAGTGGAAACGGATGAAGCGAAATATCCGAATTGAAGCCGCCTGACAAAAATAAGACCATCTGCCTTTGGCAGATGGTCTTATTTTTGGGTTCCGCTCCCTGTGGTCGCTCCACCCCAAGGAAATCGAACATGCTCGGGGCAAGTGAATTGCCCCTGCGCCAAGATCTTGCTGCGCAAAATACTTGTGACGGCGCACCCGCGCCGCCTCGCCGTGTGGGAGCATGGTTCGGTCGGCGTCCATACTGCTGCATCATGGCCCGACGGAACGGGACTCACGCTCGCTTTACCGCACTACAGCAACATATTACGGTTTTGTTACAGATGCCCAAAACCCCTTTACTTTGCAAAAAATTGGGGTATACTGGCAAGTGGAAGGAGGGGAGACCGAATGGAAGACTATACCCGCAAATTCAACGCCGCGAAGGAAAAGGACGAGGAGATCCACCACATCCTGACGAGCGTGTACACCGCGCTGGAGGAGAAGGGCTACAACCCCATCAATCAGCTCGTGGGGTACATCCTCTCCGAGGACCCCACGTATATCACCAACTACAACAACGCCCGCTCGCTCATCTGCCGCATCGACCGCGATGAGTTGCTGCAGGAGCTGGTGCGCAGCTATCTCGAGGACAAGGAATAACCCGGGAAAACGAAAAGAGCCGCCGGAGGTTAGCTGGTTGCTCATAAAAAAGTGAATCCGACCTATGGCTGCAATCAAAGGTCGGATTCTTTTTTTATGTTAGGGCTGGAATATCCATGGCTCCCTCTGACGCGGGAGGCTTGGATGCGGTGCAAAATCGCACATTACCGCACTACACCGAATGGTGTATAGAAGTGCGCCCTTACTGTTTGACAAATTGGAATTGATTTTCCTTTTTATTTCTTAGTATCAATCCAAATGAAAACTCTCTCGTCAGTTCTTTCAGTAACAACACCTCCGTTTGCTATTGCCACAGCTTGAGATGCTATGTTATCTAAAAGAATGGTTACTAACACTTTATCTATTCCCATTTCTTTCGCTTCATTAAGCAATAATCTCAGCAGTTCTTTTCCATATCCTTTTCCACGAAACGCTGGTGCAATTCCGTACCCGATATTTCCTCCTGCTTTTCTCAGTGCCTCAGTCAAAAAATGTCTGACAGAACCAAATCCAACCGGAATACCATCAGCATATAGCCAAAAAGTTGTAGAAGGCACTTTCCAACCATCTACAATCCCTTCTTGCTCAGAATCCCTCTGTTTTACAATCAGCCATTCTTTATACTTATCAAATGTTAATCCGTTGGCTTTGTTAATTAATCCATTTTCTTCAGCAGGGATCTCTTGCAGCATTGTGTAAATATCTAAGCCATCATCAACTGACAATCTTTTTAATTCCAACATTATTTTCAATTCTCCTTAATCAAATAAACTCAAGTTTATCAGTCTGCTTAATCATATCATATGGCTTCAATGTACGGCAAGAACAATCCCGGCAGACATTACTGCCGGGACTGATGCTGTTTTATTGTCGTTTGGTATGCAGTGCTCTTTGATTTTATTAAAGTTCCTGCTTCCTGCTGCCTATCTCCATCTGAGCCTTGGCAAGCTTTTCAAGTGCTTCAAGGTCGCCCATTGTGGCTTCCTTGGAGAGAGCCGCTCTTCTTTCGAGAAGTTCCTCATACATCTGTTCCTTCTTCTTGCCGTTCAGGTCATAGAAGAGCATCGGGACGATGCTGACGATACCGGTGAGGAACGGGACGATGGTGAACATTGCGAACAGACCGAACTTTGTGGAGTCGGACTGTGCCGTGCCTCTGACATAGAGCGTGAGGTCGTAGCCTATAAGCTGCTTTATCCATGTGGAAATATAGTTGCTGACGATGCCCGAAAGCTTCTGGGCAAGACCCTGGGCGACGCTCGTCATGCCTTCTGTACGGTAGCCGTTCTTCCATTCGCAGTAGTCCATTGCCTCGTTGTACATCTCGGTCGGGATTATGCGGCGCACGCCGTAGAAGATCATGAATATGGTCTCCCAGAGCGTCATTGCGATACCCATGACCCAGACATTCTTATAAAGTCCGTGCTTCTTGCCGCCGATGCAGCCGACCAAGAACACGGGGACAAGCAGTATTCCGGATATCTTGTCTCCTATAATATACAGGAAACGGCTCGAGAAATGCCGTCTGAACCACGGTACAGCCATATAGCTGAACGGATTGATAATAGCGCCGGGGATACCGGTGATAAGACCGAGGGAAGCGAAATTCAGAACATCTATATAATAGTCCTGCTTGCTTCCGCCGACTGCAAATCCGCTGAGCATACTCGACAGCGTCATAAGCAAAATCGGCTTGTTGTTGATTATCGACTTGATACTCGCTTTAAGGCTCGGCGTCTCAACGGACTGCATGACACGTTCCTTACAGATAAGGAAGAACCACAGCGCGCCCGCACCCGCTACTATAGCGGTAAACAGACCCATGGTAACGAATGTTCCGCGAAGGGTGAGCTTGACTTTGTTTCTGCCGATTAGGTCGAGCAAAATCGTCATTATCTGTTCCGGCAATTTTTCACCGAGCGCACCGGAGACAAAATCGGCAATCGTTATCAGTCGGGTTCGGTCAACGGGGTGCGGCGTTATCGTCGCCTGAATACCCTTCTGGGCTATCGCTCTGAATGTTCCTGCGCCTTCACGCACGACCATCAGCGCGAGATATCCGATAAATTTCCAGATATCCTCCTGTCCTCTGCCCGAAAACAGTATGGGCAGCAGCCAATAAATGCACGTTCCTATTGTTCCGGGAATACCGAGCGCAACGAGATAAGGCTTGAATTTTCCCCATCTTGTTCTCGTCTTGTCAACTATCGCACCGAAAAACACATCGTTGATAACATCCCAGATGCCGTTGATGACATTCGCTATACGCTGGAACCTCAGGCTGACCTGAAGGATGTTGGTGACGAATCTCTGCGAATACGCGTTGATATTGAAGCTCTGCGACATATCGTAGACGACATATGCAACCGTCTCTTTGGTTCCGACATAGCGTCTGTTCTGATAAACATATCCGCTATTTTCGGCATTACCGCCGGCTTGATTGCCGACCGCAGCGGTTTTTACTTCTTCTGCCAAAGCATTACCTCCTGTCTGTATTTTTTACTTTTGAATCATAACATAATTTTTATGCAAATGCAACAGTTTTATTAAACATTGTTGCTTCAATGTGTATAAATTTTGAACTGTATATTTCTGTATACAAAAAGCGGGCATAAAAAATCCTCCGTACATTACATACGGAGGATAATTTCTATTTGTTATGAGGAAGTCTTTACAGCTCGCTCTTGCTGTTGCCGATCTCCATCTGAGCCTTTGCGAGTTTCTCGAGCGCTTCAAGGTCGCCGGAGGTTGCCTCCTTGGACATTGCGGCTCTTCTCTCAAGCAGCTCTTCGTACATCTTCTCCTTCTTCTTATCGTTCAGATCATAGAAGAGCATCGGAATGATGCCGAGGGAGGTTGTGATGAACGGGATGATGGTGAACATTGCAAACAGACCGAACTTGGTGTTATCCGACTGCGCGG
>USLW01000163.1 GCA_900555605.1 uncultured Clostridium sp.
TGCTGATGCTGGCAGGCCGCCTCGGAACATTCGGAAAGGCGGCCTTTCCGGCAGTGCTGGGCCTTACCATGATTTTATCTGCAGTGGCCGGCCTTTCCGGCTGCTGTGTTTCCTTTACGGCAGACAGAAAACGGCAGAAAAGGCTTGGCGTACTGCTGGCGGCAGCAGCGGTTCCGCTGTCCTTTATCGGCTTTGGAAGTCTCATGGATATCCTGTACCCCATCTTTGGCTTTGCCGGGATTTTTTTATTAATTATGCTTGCGTTGGACAGCGGAAAAACGGTATAATAAACCAGAATCGGAAAATGGCTGTGCTGAGAGGTTGAGGCTGTGTTGCAAACGACAAAGGAAGAAGACGAGCTGAGAATACGAAAGGGAAAAAATAAAAGAAAGCGGAATATCAGGATCGCGATCTGCGCGGCGGCGGTTTTATGTGTCGGGTGTATTATATTTTATGCTTTAGACGGATATCCCAAGGTTCTAAAGCTCCTGGGAATCCAGCAGGATGTACGTGTGGAGCCAAAGGCCACGGTGATTCAGTATACCCCCAAGGGGGCCTGCCTGCTGGAAGCAGTGGGCGATTCTGTGATCATCTATGATGAAAACGGGGTAACCGCCCTGAATTCTGCCGGAGAATGGAAATGGAACGAGTCCTGCACTTTTTCCGCACCCGCGGCAGTCCGCTGCGGTGAGGTTTTACTTTTATATGATGCAGACGGTACGAATCTGTATGCTTTCAGCGGCAGCGGCCTTTTGTGGAAGCAGGTTTTTACAGAGGGCATGATCGGCGTGGCGGCCGGCTCCTATCAGAATCAATATGCTGTGCTGCATAATGTGCCGGATTATCTGTCTGCCGCAACGCTCCTGAATATGAAGAAAAGCGCTGCCGCCGGCAATATCGAAGCCGATAAGGTGTTTGTAAGAAAATTCGGGTCCCATTATATGACCTCTGCCGCTATTTCGCCGGACGGTACGCAGCTGGCAGTCAGCGGCTTTTCTGCAGAAGGCAGCAGCATAACGGGGATTACGGCATTTCTCCGGATGTCGGACGGAGAACTGTTTACGACCGAGCAATATGACGGTCAGATTTATCCGGTAGCGGAATATTTGGGAAATGAAACGCTCTTTTTATGCAGCAGCGATTCGCTGCGGATGATCAGACGGGCCTCTACCGCGTCTACGAAACAGGATATACAGAAGGAGCTCTGGAATCGAAACGGCGGCAGCAAAGCAATCCTCGGGGCTGCTGCGCTGAACGGACGGTATCTTGCGGTGGCTTACGGCAACGGCAACCCGGATTCCGACTCCCTATCAACCGTATCAGAGGTCAAATATTATACGGAATCTGGAAAAGTAAAATTAAGTTTTGAAATAGAGGGAAGAATATCAGGTATCCGGTCATACCGTGATACCGTAGCATTTTATACGGAACGCACCGTATATTTGTATAATGATCAGGGACAGCTGATCGGAACTTATACGGCTCCGGTGCAGGTGGAGCGTATCGCGTATATCAGCGACCGGGAGCTGCTGGTATACGGAAACGGCAAAATTGCCAGCGTGCTATATAAATAAAAAGAAGGAGCGTGTCTGAAAATGAACATTTCCGATCTTGTTGTGATTCTGATCCTTGCACTATGTGTGCTGATCGGCTGGAAGCGGGGACTTATGCTTTCTTTCGTATACTTTTTGTCCATTGTGATTGCAATCGTGCTGGCCATTGTTTTAAATCCCATTGTGGCCAAGGGATTGAACGCTACGGGACTGCCTGAGACCTTCAGCAACGGAATTTACGAAAAGCTGGAAGAAATCAGCGAAGAAAAATTTGAAAATGCGGCTTCCGTCGAAGGAGGCAAACTGGTGGAGGAAATGCAGCTGCCTTCCTTTATTGAAGATTATCTGGAGAAAAATGTAGACGGACTGCACAGCAGCGGCGCATTTGGCACAGTCGCACGTTCTATCAGCGACAGCGCTGCGGCGCTTCTGATCAGGATCATTTCCATGATCATCGTGTTTGTGCTGGTGATCATTTTAATGATCGTGCTGAAAATTGTGATTAAGGGGGTCCGGCAGCTGCCCGTAATCAAACAGTTCGACAAAGCCGGCGGCCTGATCTTCGGCTTTGTGCAGGGGTTTCTGATTCTTTGCGTGCTGGCGCTGCTGCTGTGCCTGTTCTCTTCAACAAAAGGCTTCGAGCCGGTGGTTTTGCGCGTGGAACATTCCCTGATCGCGAAATTTTTCTACGAAAACAACTTTTTAGGCATGCTGATCGCCAGATTTTTCTAAAATTCAAAAAAAAGATTGACATTGCGTATTAAGTATGCTAAATTAACCCTTGCGCTTTAGGACATATGGAGGTGTAAGTCGGCATGAGAGTGAAAATTACAATGGCGTGTACCGAGTGTAAGCAACGCAATTATACAACGAAGAAGAATAAGAAGAATAACCCGGACAGGCTTGAGATGAGTAAATACTGCAAATTCTGCAGAAAGCACACCGCTCATAGAGAGACGAAATAATTCGGGCTTTTCGTATATATTGAAGTGAGGATTGCATGGTTATGGCGGAGAATAAGACAAAAAAGAAGAATTGGTTCCTGCGCACCGGCAGCAAGGTTGGGAAATTCTTTAAAGGAATTGCGCTGGAACTGAAGAATGTTACCTGGCCGACCAAAAGACAGGTTGTGACCAATACGATTTCCGTATTGATCTTTTGTCTGGTGGTAGGCGCCATTATATGGCTGTCCGACCTGGGCCTTCAGTATCTGATGAAGGCAATCGCCCTGATTCAGTAGGATTGCTGTGCGCATCGGGGACTTTACGGGAAAGGAGGAACAACGGCATGTTTATTGAGGATGTATCAACAGATGCCCAATGGTATGTGGTACACACTTATTCCGGATATGAAAATAAAGTAAAAGCAAGTCTTGAGCGCGTGATTGAGAACAGAGGTCTGCAGGATTATTTTTTTGAAATTATCATCCCTATGCTGGAAGAAGTGGAAATTAAAGAAGGCAGAGAAAAGTCCGCGCTGAAAAAAATCTTTCCCGGGTATGTGTTGGTGAAAATGATTCTCACGGATGATACATGGTATGTTGTTCGCAATATCAGAGGCGTCACCGGTTTTGTCGGTCCGGGGTCGAAACCTACGCCGTTGACTGAGCAGGAGGTTTATGCGTTAGGGGTGGAGACCTCCAAAGCAGTTGTCGATTACGAGGTCGGCGATACGGTTCGGATTATATCGGGACCGCTGGAGAATTTCACCGGAGTGGTGGAAAGTATCAATATAGAAAAGGAACAGGTAAAGGTGCTCGTATCTATGTTCGGCCGGGAAATCTCGGCAGAGCTGGAATACGCACAGATACAGCGGATATTTTAATTTATCATATAGATATATTGAAATATGAATTTTTTTGGGAGGTGGATTTAAATGGCAAAGAAAGTAGTAGCATTGGTTAAGTTGCAGATTCCTGCGGGAAAGGCAGCGCCTACGCCACCGGTTGGACCAGCCTTAGGTCAGCATGGCCTAAATATTATGGGTTTTTGTAAAGAATTTAATGAAAAGACGAAGAATGATGCGGGATTGATTATCCCGGTCGTCATTACGGTGTATGCCGACAGAACCTTCACTTTTATTACAAGAACTCCTCCGGCTGCGGTTTTACTCAAGAAAGCGTGTAAGATCGAGAGCGGATCCGGCAAACCCAATCGGGATAAGGTTGCTAAGATTTCAAGAGCGGATCTGATGAAGATCGCAGAGCAGAAAATGCCGGATTTAAACGCGGCTTCTTTGGAAGCGGCGGCAAGCATGATTGCCGGAACAGCCAGAAGCATGGGGATCGTCGTAGAAGACTGATGTGTTTCATGCAGGAGAGAGATTCTTGTAAAGGAGTGTGAAGACAGTGTTTAGAGGAAAGAAATATACGGAAAGCGCAAAGCAGATCGATAAAACAAAACTCTACGATCCCACAGATGCTTTAAATTTGGTTATTTCCGGTGCAAAAGCAAAATTCGACGAGACCGTGGAGCTCCATATTCGGCTTGGCGTCGACTCCAGACATGCAGACCAACAGGTAAGAGGCGCGGTTGTGCTGCCTCACGGAACTGGTAAGGTGAAACGCGTTTTGGTATTTGCAAAAGGCGACAAGGCAAAGGAAGCCGAAGAGGCGGGCGCTGATTTTGTCGGTGCTGAAGATATGATTGCGAAGATCCAGGGTGAGAATTGGTTTGATTTTGACGTTGTAGTTGCAACGCCTGATATGATGGGCGTGGTGGGACGTCTCGGTAAAGTATTGGGTCCGAAGGGCTTAATGCCGAACCCGAAGGCTGGCACGGTTACCATGGATGTAAAGAAAGCAATCGAGGAATTGAAAGCCGGTAAGATCGAATACAGATTGGATAAGACGAATATTATTCATTGTCCGATCGGAAAGATTTCTTTTGGCTTAGAGAAGCTGGAGGAGAATTACAGAACGCTGTTTGAGGCGGTTCTGAAAGCAAAGCCTTCGGCTGCAAAAGGTCAGTATATGAAGAGCGTGGTTGCTTCCACGATGGGCCCCGGTGTTAAGATTAACCCTGCAAAGGGATAATCATAGAAAGTCAAAAGCGGAAGTCCGAAATTTCATAGTGTGCGCCAAAGACAGCAGGCGGCGATTCTTTTTGTTTCGCATAAGTCCCGCCGAGGTGAACAATTGCTGATTGTATCAGTATGTTGAAGCCCTCCCGTGTCTTTGTGCACGGAAGGGTTTTTGTGATGTTTGAGAGGAGGTGTTTGATGGATGCCAAGCAATAAAGTGTTAGCGGAAAAGCAGGCGGAGGTCGCCGGAATCGTAGATTCCATGAAAAATTCTCTTGCTACCGTATTGGTTGATGCAAGAGGCTTGACCGTGGAAGAGGACAGCGCGCTGCGTGTGGCGCTCCGTAAGGAGGGTGTGCAGTATAAGGTCAGAAAGAACACGCTGACCAAAAGAGCTGCGGCCGAATTGGGCATTGAGGGCTTGGATGCGTATTTGGCAGGTCCGACAGCCGTCGCGACCAGCGCCGAAAGCTTTACCGGCGCCGCAAAGGTTTTGTGCGAGTATGCAAAAAAATACAAAGCGCTGGAGATTAAGTGCGGTATTGTGGACGGAACCGTCGTTGATGCCGAGGGTGTCAAGCAATTAGCAGAGATGCCGCCGAGAGAGGTATTGATTGCAAAGGTTCTGGGCGGTTTCAATGCGCCGATCAGCGGTTTCGTAAATGTACTGAACGGCAATATCCGCGGTTTGGTTGTGGCGCTCAACGCCATTGCAGAGAAAAAAGGCGCCTGATTCTGCGTTCAGGAGCTTGAAGGTAAGAAAGCAGATCAAATCATTCAAAAATACATGGAGGTTTTAAAAATGGCAAACGAAAAAATTACGAAATTAGTAGAAGATGTCAAAGCTTTGACAGTTCTTGAGCTCTCTGAGCTGGTTAAAATTCTGGAAGAGGAATTCGGCGTATCCGCTGCGGCACCTGTA
>USLW01000164.1 GCA_900555605.1 uncultured Clostridium sp.
AGGCGTATCCAGCCTGCATCCGGCAGTGCATGCCTGCGCTGATCTGAAAATATTGATCAGAACTACAGAACATACACAGATTCAAAGGATTCGTAAAAGGAGCGGCACGCACCTGCTCAAGCGCTTTCAGCAGGCCTGGATTCCTGCTGAAACTGCATATTTTACGGCATTTCACATTGAAGAATGCTGTGATATCCGAATAATCACTTGATCGGCCTGCGGGGCATATCTTTCTATCGTTCCTTTTGTATATGCCGGTATGATCTGGCATATTGAACCCGGGGCGCACCTATCGTTTGTTTAAAGAACGCAATAAAATGAGTCTCGCACGAAAATCCGCACAACAGCGTCGTATCCAACTTCTGGCAGGACGAACGGGCTGGATTTAAAAGAAATAGATCAGCAGCAGACAGATACACAGCTGTAAAAGTATTATGAAAGGAATTCCGATCATAAATTTTGCATGCTTTGTTTTATGACGGATCAGCAGCATGCATATCAGCATGGAAGCAGAACCGCCCAGCAGCGCGGTAAAAAGCAGTGTCCGCTCCCGAATGCGATGTTTGGGCCGTTTTCTTGCGGCCCATTTATCATAACACGTCAAGGCAGCTGCCAAAACAGAAATCAGCAGGGTATAAGCAGCGATCCAAAACAGCTCTTTCATTTTTTAAACTTTCCTAAGCTTTCCATTAAAACAGGCAAATTGCCCTCAAAATTCAGTCCGTACCGAACATCGATTCCTGCCGTACGGGTAGAGCGAATGCATGCCGCCGTAAAATCAACTGCGATTCGCAGAGCCTCCTCCATTTCCAGGTTATTCAGCAGGCCTGCCAGCAATGTGCTCGCAAACACATCCCCCGATCCATGATAGCAGCCGGCCACTGCGCTGGAAAACGCATAGGAAAACGTATCGGTTTCGCAATGATATGCCGCCGCGCCGAGATGCGCCTGATCATAATGGACCCCTGTCAGCACCACATACCGGTTTCCGAATTCAGCAAGCCGTTTCAGCAGATCCGTAATATATTGCTCCGAATACGGTCCCGGCCGATACGGCATTCCCAGCATGAACACGGCTTCCGTAATGTTGGGCGTAATCACATCCGCGGATCTGCAGAAATCTGCCATTCCGGCTATATAATCCTGCTGAAAGCTCTGGTATAATCTTCCGTGATCTGCCATGACCGGATCCACAAAACGCAGACAGCGCTTATCAGAAAACAGATCAAAAACCTGACGGACGATTGTCAGCTGCTCAAAAGAACCAAGAAATCCGGTATAGATCGCATCAAAGCACAAATTCAGAGACTTCCAGTGCCGCGCAATCGGCAAAATATCCGCAGTCAAATCACGATAAGTATAATTTTGAAATCCTCCGGTATGCGTAGATAAAATTGCTGTAGGCAAAATACTTGTCTCAATGCCTGCAGCAGATAAAACAGGCAGGGCCACAGTCAAAGAACACCTTCCGACACACGAGATATCATGAATCGCAGCAATATGCGGTTGTCCGGCCAAATTTTCTCCCGCCATCTGTCACCCTCGACTTTCCTTTTGATTAAGCAAAATAAAAAGAAACACAAAGCACCGATTTCTCACTGCTTTGTGTCCGCTTCAACAGTCGTATGCGATATTGGTGCTGGTGACCGGACTTGAACCGGTACGGAGTTTCCCCCGAAGGATTTTAAGTCCTTTGCGTCTGCCGATTTCGCCACACCAGCGCTGCAAAACGACGAGTATTATCATAGCAAATCAGCCGTCAGTTGTCAACACTTTAATAACCTAAGCTTCTTAAAAAAGCGGCGCGCCCCTCCGCATACGCTGTCAGGGAAATGATCCCTGCGCTGTCTGCCTCCTTTGAAATCCCGATATTGACACAATAACTTGTATATGGGTAAAAAGCAGACAGATCCGTTTCCACAGCAGAACCGATCTGCGCATGCAGCGCTTCCACACGTCCCGGTATTTCTTCTAAGAAGGATGTCAGTTTTTTTATGTATGATTCATACGTTGTCCGATATTCCTCTACCGCAAGCAGATTGTTTACCAAAGGGCGATCCGAAATATCGCTGATATTAAAAATCGGAGTCAGCGGAGAAAGCGTCATGCTTGCCCCCTGGTCTTTTGCATTGCCGCCAAAGGCTCGGTTATAGTCCCAGGGGATCATGGAAAAGACTCCATTATTTCCGCATAGATAAAAGTTCTCCGCATTTTTGCCGAGATATCCATTATAACAGCCCAATGCTGTATTTACAGCGATATACTTCAGCGCGCTGTCAACATCCAGCACACGCTCAATGGCCCCCTTTTCACCCGGCGGCATATGATTCAGCACGCGGATCAATTCAGCTAAATCCGTTTTGGATTCATCCGCACCGTTTTTCTGGTCCAGCAGCGGCAGCGACTGTTCATCTTTCAGTGCGGTCCCCTGATCGGCCTTATAAAGATTCCCGTTATTATTTCCGAATACACGCTTTAAAAAGCTGTCGTCAACAGCCTCCAGGCAAAGATACAGCCCCTTATATTCGCCGTTTACATGAAGCTTGACATAAGTGGCAAGCGGCGCATAGCCGCCGATATACCGGAACGCTTCATATGTCAGATACTCGCGCATATAAGAAGGATCCTTTGCCAAATTGGTCAGTACCATCTCGTCCAGGCCTTCCCACTTTTGCTTATCCACGTACTTATCGAATTTTACTTTAAAACTATAGCGTGCCGAAGCTTCTGGCCTTGCATCGGATAAATCGGTATTGCCCATTGTCCGGAAGCCGACATTTTCTATCTCGATCCCGTCAAATGTGATATCAGCAGAGTAAAACTGTTCATTTTCAGGCGCTGCCAGAATTTCATTCCAATAGGCTTCGCTCAGCGTCACGGAGACTTCCCGGATCTCCTGTCCGTTAAAAACATCTTGATATTTTTTATTCTGCTGAACATCCAAGCCATTCGGAAAGGTAGGAGACGGCGAACCGTGCCCGGGACCGTCGGACGTGCCCGGACCTGCTCCTCCGCTGCAAGCGCTGAGTCCGGCAACTGTCATACAAATCAAAAACACAGCCATAAAACGATACCACTTATTTTTCATTCATTCATTCCTCCAGCGATCATCGGTTCAAATACATCATGTGATTCCGATTATACCAATATGCGCGGCCCTGCGTCAAGCAGATAAATCACCGGATCATTCTTCAAAATATTTTCCCGGGAAATATTTGATGGGACGTTCCTTTGTTACGGCATGTGGATAGGTCCGCCCCTTTAAATCAATGCTTGTTTTCTTCGTCCGCACCGAGGCCATGGGCTGCAGGGAGTCCATATAGCTCTTTAAAAGGCTGATTTCATCCAAAATTTCCAGACCGGATATGACACGTCCAAAGGCCGCATATTTTCCGTCCAGATCCGCCGCTCCCTCATCATCGAGCACGATAAAAATTTCACCTACCGCGGAATTATAATCCTCTTCCAGATAGCGCGCCATACCGACTACACCGCGTTCGAATTTTACAGTCTCTCCCGTATATCCGTTTTCTGAGAATTCTCCATCAATCATCTTCTCCTGATTTTTTGTATGGGAAAGATCTCCGATCTGTACCACTGTGTTCGGAATTACTTTGGTAACATTGATGCCGTTATAAAAATACTCATATAATAAGTCAATAAAAAAAGAAACCGTATTCGGCGCCGCCTCCGGGTAAAGTTCAATCGTCACGGTGCCGCCGATGCCGGAATAAGCCTCCGGATCAAATTCAATCGTAACCACGGGATTGCGATCCTCCATGTTCACACACCCGGAAAGCAAGCTGCCGGATGCGATTGCAAGCACGAGAAGCACTGCAATTTTTCTGGCGAATTTCCATAAGGTCATAATAAAAGAGTCCCCTTTCATCGGTATGCCGTATCCTTTTATCCTACGTCGCCCTCCGGCTTGCTCAGCACAATGCTGCCCTCCTCTGAAATCCGGAGCGCAACCTTGCTTTTTTCCCGCAGACCCGCGGCAGATAAATATTCCTCCGGAATAAAAAGTCTTCTTCTGCCGTCAATAAAACCGTATTCCACATGGGATCCCTGATCATGACCCGCATATGCATCCATCATTTCCGCCGTATCGTTTACATTGATATCTTCTCTGCGGATAAACTCCGTACCGATTCGGCCGTCGCTGATGGTTACGACACGGGATACCATATGCGACAGCTGCCGATCATGTGTAACAATGACCACCGTAATCCCCATCTCTGTATTCAGCATATGGAACAATCCCATAATTTGTGCAGTCGTTTTCGTATCCACCGCTCCGGTAGGTTCGTCTGCCAAAAGGATCGACGGATTGTTTGCCAATGCAATTGCAATTGCTACGCGCTGCTGTTCACCGCCGGACAGCTCCTGCATTTTATTATGCTTCCGATGAGAAAGCCCCACGGTTTCCAGCAGCATATGCGCACGGTTCACGTCAAGCTTATTCGCCATCTCCATTACCAGCTTGACATTATCGATCGCGTTCAAATACGGAATCATATTCCTTGCCGTGTTCTGCCATACAAATCCTACGGTTTCCCGCATATAATGCAGCATCTGCATATCGTCCAGCTTCAGAAGGTTGATGCCATTTACATAAATTCTGCCGGCAGTAGGACGATCCAGACCGCCGATTACATTCATCAGAGTCGATTTACCGCTGCCGCTGTTTCCGATAATCGCCACCATTTCGCCTTTTTTCACAGTAAGATCCAGTCCCTGCAGCGCCATGACCTCGATATCTCCGATCTTATAAAGCCGGATCAAATTTTCGCAATAAATAATTACATCCTCAGGCACTCTGAATTCCGGCTCATAGTCGTCCTTGCCTTCTGTGAAAGAAGCCAAATTAAACTTTTTTCTTTTTAGCCACATCGATAATCACCCCGTCTTCCATGGTATAAATCGTATCCGCCACATCCATGATATTTACGTCATGTGTGGTCATAATGATCGTAAGTCCCTTTTCATCCACCAATTCCCGAAACATGTCAACAACGCGGAAGGAGGTCTTGCTGTCAAGCTCGGAAGTCGGCTCATCCGCCAGCAGCAGCATAGGTTCATGCGCCAATGCCCGGCTGATGGCTACGCGGGCCTGTTCTCCCCCGGACATCTCTGCAGGCATATGATTCCGCCGTTCCTTAATTCCCATGCGTTCCAGCCAAGCGACTGCCTGCGACCGCCTGTCCTTTACCTTTATGCCGGCAATGGACAATGCAAATTCCACATTTTCAACAGCTGTCATCTGTGCCATCAGCGCAGTATTCTGAAAGATAATCCCAACCTTCTGCCTCCTGAGCTCATCCCGCTGCTGATCGGAAAGAAGCGTTACATCCTGATCCATAAAATAAATATGTCCCGAGGTAGGCTGGTCAATCGTACACAGCATGTTCAGCAGCGTGGTTTTTCCGGAACCGTTGGGCCCAAT
>USLW01000165.1 GCA_900555605.1 uncultured Clostridium sp.
GTTAAGACATCGCCCTTTCACGGCGGCGACACGGGTTCGATTCCCGTAGGGGTCACCAAATCAAATAAAAAACAGTCTTCCGGCAGCAGAAGGCTGTTTTTTATTTGATTTTTGAAAGATTTCTCAATTCATGAATGTTTCGGCGCTGATTGTTATACTGCCGCACTCGGACCTCCCGCCCTCCGGAGCAAGCTATCCCCTCCTGTTTCTGACAATGATAGCGCTCAGCAAAACAATGCAGATAACCCCAGCTCCGATCAGCAGCAGAATGCTCACAGAAATCTTGGAAGCAGATGAATCGGAAGCAGCAGGCGTGCCGTTGACAGCTGTTGACACAACACGGTCAGACGGACTCGGCGAGACCGGTGCGGAAGGTCCGGGAGACTGCAGAGCCGGCGTTTCTGCCGGAGAAGGCGTCGGATCCGCATATCGCGTAATATTTTCCAGAAAATCCTGCTTTCCGGTATCCGGTCCTACCAAAGATCGATACAGACCGTATCGGCACGGACTGTATGTACTGATTTGTGAAGCCTTTGTAATCGGATTTTCATCCGTGCCCTTGATCCACTTTGTAAACCAGGTCCACTGCTGAGAGTCATGGCAGGCGTAGCCGCGCTGAGATACCTCGAAAGCGGTAAGACCTCCGAAATGTGCGAGCGGCACATCCCAATTCATGACAATGGGATTTTCCTCCCATAAATGCAGATAGGTCTTCGGGACATCCCATACACCGTACCGTTCCGCAGACCCGGGATATTTCTTCGGATCGCCGCTGCAAAGCAGTGCATCCTGCAGCGTGATCGTATTGACACGATGCGCGCCGTGACCGTATTCCCCGTTCACGTCGTGGCCGATTACTACCAGCGGCCGAAATCGCCTGAGCATTTCAACCTGAAAGGCAGTGACCGTCTCTCTGTCGTAAATTGCAAAAGCATTGCGCAGGACCTGATCCGGATCCATGGATCGATCGCCGTAGGACCCTGCATCATCTGCATATTCAGAAATAACCGGATAATGACGGACGCCCACCGTCCACAAGCCGTCCAGCTGTTCATGGGGCCGTTCCTGCGTGTCAAAATGATGGGTCATGTAAACAACCTGGACGCGCGCCCCCACTTCGCCGGCATAATAAGGCAAAATCCCGGCAAAAAAGAGATGTTCGTCATCCGTATGAGTCGGCAGCAGCAAAATATCCGCCTGCTCATAGGCCCCCTGCCATACCTGCACCCAATCCGGAAGAAGCCCCCCGGAAAAAAGATACAATTCGCAGATAGATACTGTCGTCGGAATTACAATGGAGAGAGAGCCGCATTGCTCCGGCAGCACAATATATTCATGCAGATACCCTTCCGTACCGCAGGGGATCATCTGATCTGCTGTATGCAGATACCACTCCCCGGGAATCTTATCCCATATCAAATACAGCCCTACGGCTTTTCCTTCAGCGATATTTATCACAATCCGGTCTCCGCTGCTGAATTTGGAGGCAGAATAACGGTCACGATCTATTAGATTTTGCTTCAGGTCTTCTTTCTCATTTCCCTGCATATCCGTTACTGAAATCCTGACCCCCTCCTGTTTGGTGAGATCCTGGGCAGCAGTGATATTTTCCTGTACGCTTACACCGGAGGCAGCGCCGGCACCTCCGGTGGGCAGAGACCACCCGCAAATCAAAAAAAGCACGACAGCAAGTGCAAATAACGCACAAATTTTATGTTTTGGCCTGTCCATATTTCATGCGCCTCCGTCACGATCAGCCGCTCAGCCCCTTCAGATCCTGAGGAAGATTGATCGTACCGATAAATTCTTCATTTGTCTTTGTCTTTATTAATTTGTTTACAATGATTTCCGTCACATCCGCAGTTCCTAAATTGGACATTGCACGACGAATGGCAAACACGCTGTTTAATTCTTTTTCAGACAGCAGCAGCTCTTCCTTCCGCGTTCCCGATTTATTAATATCAATTGCCGGGAATACACGTTTTTCCGAAAGCTTCCGATCTAAATGCAGTTCCATATTGCCCGTGCCCTTGAACTCCTCAAAGATCACATCATCCATCCGGCTTCCCGTGTCAATTAGGGCTGTCGCTACGATTGTAAGACTGCCGCCGCCGCGGATATTCCGGGCCGCACCGAAAAAACGTTTCGGCTTATACAGCGCACCGGGGTCCAGTCCGCCTGACAAAGAACGTCCTGTAGGCGGAATCGTAATATTATACGCACGGGCCAAACGCGTCAGACTGTCCATCAGAATCACGACATCGTTTCCGTGCTCTACAAGCCGCTGTGCACGTTCAAAAACCATCTCCGCTACACGGATATGTTTTTCCGGCAGCTCATCAAAGGTTGAAGAGATCACCTCGCCCTTTACAGACTCACGCATATCGGTCACTTCCTCCGGACGCTCGTCGATCAGCAGTACAATCAATTTGATATCCGGGTAATTCTGAGAAATACTGTTGGCGATCTTTTTCAGTAAAACGGTCTTTCCTGCCTTTGGGGGTGACACGATCATGCCGCGCTGCCCCTTGCCGATAGGCGCTATAATGTCAATGATACGGGTAGACAGCTCTTTCGGATCCGTCTCCAGTCTGATTTTCTCATCCGGATAAATCGGAACAAGAGATTCAAAGGGTTTACGTCGCTGTGCAGATTCAGGAGAATCTTCATTCACGGAAGCCACATAGAAAAGGGCCTGATACTTTTCATTATCCCGCTGTGAACGGCTGCGGCCCTTAATATAGTCTCCTGTTTTTAAATTAAATCGGCGGATCAGTACAGGCGGAACATAGACATCTTTATTGCTGGAAAAATATCTGCCTACGCGGATAAAACCATAATTATCCGGCAGCACCTCCAGCAGGCCCTCTACCTCATCTCCGTTTTCATAATATTTTGTTTTTCCCCGCTCTGCCTTTACTTCCTGCATCGGCGAATCTGCCGGCAGCTCGGGAGATTCGGGTTCACAGATCTCCATCGCAGCAGCAGGCTCTTCTCCCGCCC
This sequence comes from uncultured Clostridium sp., assembly GCA_900555605.1. GTDB lineage: Bacteria > Bacillota > Clostridia > UBA1212 > UBA1255 > UMGS1851. Next base: position 3,004 of record USLW01000165.1, read on the forward strand.
TTTCCTCTGAGGGCAGCGCTGCAGCAGCGGCGCCTGTTTCACATCCCGGTTCCGAAGCTGCAGCTGCCCCCTGGGCCTTTACAGCTGAAAGATCGGCTGCTGCAGTCTCCGCTTTATGACTTTTATGATTGTAATGGGAAATGTTTGTTTTTCTGGTCCGGCCGTGCTGTTTCTGGCTCCGCTCCGCCGTTGAACCGCTGCTTTCGCTGTTTTGGGCAGTCTGGTCTGCAGCTTCGGCAGTATGTGTCTCCGTTTTATTCTGTGACGCGTTTCTGATGCGTCTCTTATTCTGATGATTTTCTGTATTCTGCCGTTCCCTTCGCGTTTTTTTTTCAGATGGAGCCGGAGTTTCCGCTGAATTTTCTGCGGTCTCTGTTTGTGTTTTTTCAGTCACGGAATTCGGGTTGCTTTGGATGATTTCAGGCGTCTGCGCGAACGGCTGACCTGTCTTGCCTGCCGCGTCCATAATCAGCTGTATCAATTCTTCTTTATTATGAGCGGTCACAGCCTTAATACCGAGCATTTTGGCAATATAGCGCAAATCACTCAATTTCTTTTTTTGAATGTCGTCAAAATCCATTAATACACCAGCCTATTCATAAGATTCAAAAATGATTTAATTTTATAATGAGGAAAAAAGAATTTCAGAGAAATGCTGCAAAGAAACTACTTTATTAGAGTACATGAAATTTAAAGAAATGTCAACAGCTGCCTGCGGCACGACACGCCCCAAAATCCGCCGGCCGATTCGGGATCCGTAAGAGATTTCTTCTACAGGACCGGATTCTTTAGCAAAATACCGCTTGCAGACATCTTTTTTATTTTTAGACGAAATAATCTCCGGCCTTCAGTGCGTTATACAGTGTCGGGAATATAGCGCGTGCTATAAAGAAATGTCCGAGATCATTCGGATGGAGATTATCCACCGTGTAAAGATCCCGCATCTGCGGCAAAAAAAAGTTCTCACTATCTATATAATAAATATTCCGATCCCCATCCGCTGCCGCCCTGCGGTATGTTTCCTGGATGACAGCTTTCCGTTCCATGTCCGCCGCATTCTCTTGGGCATAATACGGATGCGTTACCAGCAGAATCGGAATGGAAGGATGCGCCGCACGTACGGTCTTGTAGAAATCATAATGCGTATTTCGGAGTACCACCGGATTTGATGCATTATAATCATAATCCATCACAAAGGCAGAAATTTCACGCGCCGCGATATATGCGGCCACCGGCTGCTCGCCTACCGCTGAGCCTGAAAATCCCAAATTTAGATTATCTGTATTCAACGCACGGCAGAGAATATTACTGTACACATTTCCCGGACGTGAAGCGCATGCCCCCTGTGTAATGGATGAGCCGTAAAATGCAATCGGCAGACAGCATCTTTCCGTAGGCAGACCGATCAGCGCACAATCCGGCAGACCGATTATGAGTTCTCTGACACCAGCATACATCGGCAGGGGGATCTGTATCTCTTTTTTACCGCCCGGGAGAACGAGTTCTTCTTCACATTGTTCCGGTGAATCAGTAAAGATCTGCATAGACTTACCGCAATAGCTCCGGTTCGTTCCCGTCCCGGTATAAATGTCAAACCCAAAAACGCCTCTGTTTGCAATATGATTCATACCAGTTACAGCATGGTGCAGCAAGGCATGAAACTTCAGAACAGATGCATCCGTACGAAAACGGACAGTTGCGCCGGCCGTACAATTGGCAAGTTCCGCATTTGCCGGCGAATACTTCTCCTTTTGGGTGACATCAAGCCGGTAAAATGCATTTCCGTTTTTCGAGGGATGTGTAATTCCGCCGATCTGAAAGTATGCTGAAGTTACATCCAGATATGTAATACCGTTTTCCCTGCGTCTTATATGCTCCGCAGCAATTTTACCCGCGGTGACAAAATTCCCTTCTGATACTTTTGTTTCCGAATCTGCGGCCTCGCCAAACACCCAATCATTCATAAATAGGAGCCCTCCCCTGCGCATAAAGCATTGGCAGCGGCGGTTATGAACAGGACATGTAGCTAAAGCAAAATTTCCGGCTGCCTCGAATTCTCATATTTTATATCTTATTTTTATCGATATGTCAAGCAATGCCCGGCAGCCGCAAATCGTCTTTTTTTCACTGCTTTGCCCATACTGATATTCTAAACGCACCCAATGCGCGAAATTTGTGATTGACAATGTGTGTCATTTATGTGACAATTATTCTATCATGTTTATTATGCAGGAATAAACGAATCCGGGTATGACTGCAGTATTTGATATGAATATACTTTTTTACATAAATATTGCGTATACTGATACTGATACGATAACGGTTACAGGAAAGGATGTATTTACATGGTATGTACAAATTGCGGTAAAGTATTGGAGGACGGCAGCAAATTCTGTGTAAGCTGCGGCACCCCTGTCACGCAACAGCAGGCCCCCCAG
>USLW01000166.1 GCA_900555605.1 uncultured Clostridium sp.
CGCCGCACCGTCCCACCTGTAGCCGCATAATTTCCGTTTTTATAATCGAGGCGTTTCAAACCCATGTATACACCGGCCAGAAATCCGCCGGCGGATCACAAAACAGCTCCATCTGTATATTTTAATATGTTTCCTTCATTTTTCAGCTTTTCTTTCCCTATTTACACTGTTTTCCTTTTTCAGGCGCCGCTCCCGCCAGCCATTCAGAGACAGCAGTGCCAGCGGTCTGTCAAACAATATCAGCAGGCCGGGCAGTACCAGAAGCACCGCCGCCATAGAAATCACCGTTCCCTGTGCCAGCAGACGGCCAATCGTAAACACATATGCATTAGAAGCAATCAGACCCACAAAAAGCCCCGCGATGCTCATAATTCCTCCGGAGGTCAAAATAGTAGGATATGCTTGGTAAAATGCGGATTTTGCCGCTTCTGCCGGCAGCAGGCTCCGGCGGTCTTCAAGATATTTGGATGTCATCAGAATTGCATAATCAATGGTAGCCCCCATCTGAATCGCCGTAATGACAATGTAGCTGATAAACAATACAGGATTTCCCTTGACATACTCAAGACCGAAATTGATCCAGATTGCGCCCTGAATGATCAGCACCAGCAGAATCGGAATACCGATCGAACGAAACGTCAGCATGAGGATCACAGAGATGAATAGAATTGTAACAACGGAAATCAGCGTAACGTCCCGATCAAAGGTCAAAGAAATATCATAAAAGCTCACACTGTTTCCAGCTAAATAGCTTTCCGGATAATATGGCTTGATCTCCTGGCGCAGCGTCTGTATCAGTGCAAAGGTTTCCTCTGTTTCAACACCGGACTGCAGATTGCACACAATCCGCGTATAACGCGCTCCCTGAAGCTGCGCGACGGCTGCCGACAGCTTCGTCTGCACCAGATTCAGAATTGCTTTTATCTGAAACGCGCTGTTGCGCAGGCTGAAAACCGCCAGCGCTGGATACTTGGCGCGAAGCGGTGCCAGAAGTTCCGACTCCATAGCAAGGATCTCCTCCGCACTTTTCCCGTCAATCTGCCGCTTCAGCGCACCCACCAATTCTGCTGCCTCTGGGTCCAGCTGCGCCGGGTCGATTTTCCGGAGCAAAGCAGCCGCAGTTTCCACAACCTGTGCGCTTGTATAATTCTTTTCATTAAAATCATCATACACCGCCTGGAAATAATCATAAACAGAAATGGCTGTCAGTTCCGGCGAGATCATAAGCTTGTAATATGCAAACGCTGCCTCTGCCAGGGGCGGATCAATACTGAAGCGAGCCGCCGCCTCCTCTGCGGTGAGCGGATCAAACAGACCGGTGGCAGCAAGTCCGGTAACCCCGTCGATCAGGCGCTGCTCCTCAAGCAGCGCAGTCACTGCTTTTTCTTTTGCAAAGTCCCCCTTCGGAAGCACCACGGCCAAACGGTTTCTGGCGCCGAATACTTCTTCGATTGCTTCCGTATCCGCAACATATGCGGTCCTTTTGCCGGAAGGATACGTGCCTTCATAATAAATAAAATGGAGATATGCGCTTAAAAATGCGCCGGTAATCATGAGCACCACAAAAGCTGCAGACAGCACGCGCCTTGCTCTTACCGAAAAGCGTCCGATGGTTTTTCCTTTGCTGATCAAAACCCTGTGTCTTGTCTTCTCCAGCAGACCGGCACAGAAATACAAAATCCCGGGCATAAGCAGAAATACCGTCACCATCGTTATAATCACACCTTTTGTCAGCACTATGCCGATATCAAAGCCCAGCCTGAAATTCATGAACATGATTGCAACGAGTCCGGCCACTGTTGTAAGGCTGCTGGCTAAAATCGCAGGGATCGACCTCTGCAGCGCGGCAACCATTGCCGTTCTTTTATCACATGCTTCTTTTTCTTTAATAAATGCGTGCAGCAAAATAATGGAATAATCAATTCCGAGGGCCAGCTGTAAAATGACTGCAATCGAATTAGTAATGGAGGAGATCTCGCCCAGCAGATAATTCGTACCCATATGGATCACGCAGCTGACGCCCAAAACCAGCAGGCAGATCGGCACCTCTATATAAGAATGGGAGGTTAGCAACAAAATCAGGATGATCACAAGCACAGACAATCCTAAAATCAAATTGATTTCATCGGAAAGTCCCTTTGTCAGACTGATTCCGCGCACCACCTCTCCGCCGAATGCCGCATCATAAGAAGCAAGCAGTTCTTCAATGGCGTAGACAGCCTGTTTGGAGGATTCCGCCGTATCCTTCTCTTCCATTGTAATTTCGTACAGCGCGTTTTTTGAAATATAGTCTGAGGCGTCGCCGTCAAACGCCACTGCCCGCACGCCGGGGATCTTGGCCATCTGGGCGCCAAGCTGCTTCGCCGTTTCCACATCAACATTCCTGACCATTACCAGCGCGGAGCCATATGTAACAAATTCCTGATCCATAATTTCGAGGGCCTGTTTTGTCTCCGAATCCTCCGGAAGGTATTTGGTTACATCATAATTTATACGCGTACTCCCGATATGCAGCACGGAAAATATTACTGCCGCCGCAAACAAAGCAAACAAAGCATATCTGCATGCAACAATTGCCTCAGCAATCTTTTTCATATAAAATTGATCCTTTCACCTGATGTCCGCCGCAAGCAGCGGGCGAAACATATATACAGAATATGATATTTTTTCTGCGCCATATTATAGCCGAACCGTAGAAAAAATACAATGCGTCTGCCGGCGCTTCTGCCGCTGAGCGGCAGGATTCCATCAATGCCGGAGAGATCTTTACAAAACGCAAACAGCAATGTATCATAGCATCTGTTCTGAATCCCGCTCAATCAAAAACGGGAGCGGCGGATTTTTATGTTAAATTATGAAGACAATTGCATTTTATCTAAAACCGTATATCGGGCGCATGCTTGGCGGGCTCTCCATAAAAATGATCGGAACCATCATGGATCTTTTTCTGCCTTGGATCTTGTCCAAGATCATTGATGATGTGGTCCCGCAGCGGGATATCAGGCAGATTCTGCTTTGGGGCGGCGCAATGGTCTTTTGCGCCGTGGCTGCGGTAGTTACCAATATCATCGCCAACAGGATGGCGTCCAAGGTTGCCATGCTTACAACAAAAGCTGTCCGGCACGATCTTTTTACCAAGATCTCATATCTCTCCTGCCGGCAGGTGGACCAGTTTACCGTGTCCTCGCTGGAATCACGGCTGACCACGGATACATACCACGTGCATCAGATGATCGGAATGATGCAGCGGCTCGGAATACGGGCTCCGATTTTACTGCTCGGCGGAATTATGATTACGCTGACCCTTGACCCGGTGCTGACGCTGGTGCTGCTGTCCGTTCTGCCTTTTATCGGCGGTCTCGTTTATCTTATAACAAAAAAGGGAATTCCGCTCTATCTGCTGCTGCAGAAAGGGATTGACGCCCTGGTCCGGACGGTGCGGGAAAACATCACCGGAATCCGGGTAATCAAGGCGCTTTCCAAGACAGAATATGAAAAACAGCGATTTCAGAAAGTAAACCGGGAGGTCGTAGCGCGGGAAGAACGCGCAGGCATGACAATGGCATTCACAAATCCGCTGATGAACGTCTTTCTGAATTTAGGCTTGACCGCCGTCATTCTGGTGGGAGCCTTCCGCGTAAATATGGGTCTGACGCAGAGCGGAAAAATCATCGCTTTTCTTACTTATTTTACGATTATATTAAACGCTATGCTCTCCATTACCCGGATGTTTGTTATGTATTCGAAGGGCAGCGCGGCGGCCGGCCGCATCGGCGAGGTTCTGCACGCAGAAGAAGATATGGCAGTCCGCCCCGAAGATTCCATTGATACGCCGTATCATATTATTTTTTCTCATGTCACATTCTCTTACCATAAAATGCAGGACAATTTATCCGACATTTCGTTTCAGCTTAAGCGCGGGGATGTGCTGGGGATGATCGGCGCCACAGGCTGCGGCAAAAGTACAATTGCCGCGCTGCTGATGCGGCTGTATGATACGGACACAGGTGAAATCCGCATCTCCGGCCAGCAGGTAAACACGATTCCGGAGGAACGTCTGCATACGATGTTCGGCGTAACCTTTCAGAACGACGCCCTGTTCGCAGATACAATTTATGAAAATATTGACTTCGGCCGGAGACTGCCCCGGGAGCAGATTCTGCTGGCTGCGGAATGTGCGCAGGCAATGGAATTTATTGAGGCGCTGCCGGACCGCTTTGATCACATGCTCACGCAGAAAGGAACCAATCTGAGCGGCGGGCAGAAGCAGAGGCTCCTGATCGCAAGAGCCCTTGCCGGCGCACCGGAAATTCTGATTCTGGACGATGCCTCCAGCGCGCTGGATTATAAAACGGATGCAAAAATGCGCCGGGCAATCGCAGCGCATTACAGCGGAACCACTACGATCATTATCGCGCAGCGGATCAGTTCCATTTTACATGCCGACCGGATTCTCGTGCTGGATGAGGGCCGGATAGCAGGGAGTGGCACACATGAAGAGCTGCTGAAATCATGTGAAATTTACCGCGAAATCAGTCAGTCACAGATGGGAGGCATGCACGATGGCCAAGATGCCGCGCGCAATTCCTGAAAAGCCGCAGAACCGCAGAAAAACCCTAATGCGCCTTTGGGGATACCTTTATCAATATAAATGGGGCGTACTGGCTGCCGTCACGCCGGCGCTGATCAGTAACGTGCTGGCGCTGGTAGGGCCCAAGCTTTCAGGAGATGCCATTGATGCCATCGGCATAACCGCCGGCGGCGTAAATTTCCAGGCAGTTTTCGGATACTGCCTTTTAATGGCCATCTTATACATCATTTCCGCGCTGCTGTCATATCTGCTTTCTGTGCTGATGATCCGAATCAGTCAAAAGACCGTATATCGTATGCGCTCTGATGTATTCAATAAACTCGTAGAATTGCCGGTCCGCTATTTTGACGGCCATCAGGTAGGCGATATCGTCAGCCGCATCTCCTATGATATTGATACGATTAACGCCTCTCTGTCAAACGATCTGCTCCAGATTGCTGCAAGTGCCATTACCATTGTCGGATCCCTGGTTATGATGCTGCTGATTTCTCCGCTGCTGGTATTGGTATTTGCCGTGACAATTCCGATTTCCATTTTCTTTACACGCTACATGACAAAAAAGGTGCGTCCCCTTTTCCGAAAGCGGTCGGAAACATTAGGCGCCCTGAACGGATATGTCGAAGAGGTCATTTCCGGCCACAAAACCACAAAAGCATATCATACGGAAGCAGTCCGGATCCGCCGTTTTGACCAGCGGAACAACGACGCGGTGGAGGCCTATTATAATGCGGATTACTACGGTAGCATGACAGGTCCTTCTGTAAACTTTATCAATAACTTTTCTTTAGCGCTGGTCAGTGTGTTCGGTTCTCTGCTGTTTTTATTCGGAAGGCTG